>CAZRUU010000065.1:0-6998 GCA_964603235.1 uncultured Syntrophaceae bacterium
AAGATGGATAACCACCACAGCTGATCTCGCAAAAAATCAGGATCGGTGCATAGATAGATTAAATGAGCTACAGGATGAAAAGAAGATACATTCAACTCGGTTTCGTTGTCACCTTCATTTTTATTTTTCTTGTCTCATGCGGTGGAAGCTCAATGTAAAGTGGTGAAGAGAGCGGAAGCGCGGTGGGCTTCATAACCCTCAGCGCCGATCCTGCGGAAGACATTCCCGCGGATGGTTCAAGCTCGGCCTCAATCACGGCGCACACTGAAAGACAGCTCCGGGAAAGCGGTTGCGAATGGGACCATGGTTATGATGAAGGCTTTGTTAGCCTGCCTTTATGCGACAGCCAGCTGACGCACTTCTTTGTGAATCTTTCGAGACAGGGTGTCTTCTGCGATGTCGAGATCATAATCCATCTGGAGACCAAGCCAGAAAGACGCAGAATTCCCGAAATAGGCGGACAGTCGCAAGGCTGTGTCCGCGGAGATGCTTCTCTTGCCATGAATGATTTCGTTTATCCTGCGAGGGGAAACTCCGAGGTCCCGCCCGACCTGGTTCTGACTGATGTTCATCGGCTTGAGAAACTCCTCATTCAGGATTTCTCCCGGATGTACTGCAGGTATTTTTTTCATTTTCTCACCTTAATGGTAGCCAACTATTTCAACATTGTATGCGTTTCCTTTTTCCCATTCGAAACAGATTCGCCATCGTTGATTGATGCGAATGCTGTGTTGCCCTTTTCTTTTTCCGGATAGTGCCTCAAGTTGATTAGCTGGAGGAATTCGCAGGTCTTGAATCGATGAACTTCGATTCAACATCCTTAGCTTTCGAAACGCAATCTGCTGAATATTCGTCGGTAGTTTTCTTGAAAACCGCCGAGTAAAAATCCTTTCTGTTTCCTTAGATTTGAAACTTTCTATCATTACAGAGCCATACTATAACGCATAACGTTACGGGTCAAGATATTATTCTTATTCTGACTGTCTAATCGCCGCTGATCAGCCACGAGCAAGTGGGCAAGCTTGCTTGGGAAAGCCTGGGGTTTGTTCACAGACGGTAAATTCATGGGAGAAAAATGAGGGAAAGCTGATAGCTGATAACTCATAGCAGAAAACAGAAAAACGCCGCAAACCCTCTATAAGAAAGGTTTTACGGGCAGACCATCGGGTGCTTGGTATGACCCCTTAATATGCCGCAGTGGCAATAACGCAACCGCCACCCCCACCGCCACTGGTACCTATGCTGATAAATATATTGTCGTCTCCATTAGTTGTGCCTGCACTGTTTGTAGTCACAAGTCTGAAATGATAGGTTATGCTGGAGGAGAGTTCCAATATTATAGCTGTTACAGAAACATCATCAGTGCCCGAACCGGCGTCTATACTTGAGGTGGTTGATCCATAATCTGTAGTCTTTCCGTATTCGAAATAACAGGTTGTGCTTGAGTTATTGGGATTGACTGTGCCGTTCAATGTTGCAGAAGTGTATGCCATAGAAGTTGCCGTTCCGGTGGTTGCCGTCGGCGGTGCAGCGGGTGTGTTAAACGTTTTATCAGCCCCATAAGTTATACCAAAATCGTTTTCAGATCTCAGTCGGTAGTGGTAGGTAGTATTGGCGGTAAGCCCGTCGATGTCGGCGCTTACCGAAACATTGTCTACACCCGAACCAGCGTCTATACTCGTGGTGGTTGATCCGTAATCCGTAGTTTTTCCGTATTCGAAATCATAGGTTGTGCTTGAGTTATTGGGATTGACTGTGCCGTTCAATGTTGCAGAAGTGTATGCCATAGAAGTTGCCGTTCCGGTGGTAATAGTCGGAGCAAGCGCGTAGATCAGGTAAACAGCTTCGCAGGCAACGTATGCCGAGTTGTATCTTATCCGCATATAGCCTTCTTCGCCCCAAGCCGTCCCCCAGCTATTTCGCAGAATCCAGCATCCACCGCCTCCTTCCGGGGGATTGTCGTCCCAGCCTACAAGAGCGATCGCATGATTGGTTGGTGTATAATAACAGGGGTCGGAAAAACAGGATGTGTTGGAATCCTCGTAGATTCCGCTGCTGTAACCCTGGAAAACATCCTCTACATATACGGCTGCGTCCACAACACCATAGGTCATTATGGCGGTTTTTATAGCTTCAATATCATTACAACCAATCCGATGCCAGGACTGAAAAGTGGTTGTTGGTTTTTCCCAGTGAGTGCACGATCCTGGATCGGAGGTTGTATAGGGAAAATCGGACTCACTTGTAACACCTTTCACCGTGAGGGCCTCGAGCTCATAGTAGTCGTAATCGGCTCCCTCACAACCGAAGAAGTGTGAGTTGTATTCCAGCAATCTTCCAAGACACCATATTATATAAGACTCTGAAAAATCTACACAGTTAGTGTCGTATAAGCCATCGGCCCAGTTGTAAGTTCCTTCTGCCGCGGCACAGGCCGCAAAGGCATAGCAACTGCCGCAATCGCCCTGGTCTCTTATGGGACCTATATAGGAATGGCCGTTGTGCTTTCTCCAGTCAAAAGAGGAAGGCAATTGTCTGTCCAGATACCTTCGAAGGGGCCCTGTTTCTTCGGATACACCGGCGGCTCTCGGGAAAACAGGCATACTGCGACTGAAAAACCGTTCTTTCTCTTCCTGGGGCATATCGAAGACCCAGTTGTGATCTACCGTAAAGCTATACCCATTATGTTCTATTTTGGTCCTGATCTCTTCAAGGGTATCCCCCTGTTCAAATTTCTGTATCTCCCCGGGCTGGGCTGAGGAGCCTGCTGGAAGGGAAAAAAGAACTGCATACAGTAAAATCACTGCCCATAGGGCTTTAGTACGGTTTTGTATAAGAAACCTCACGTTTTTATCTCCCTATTCTTTAACCAGAACTGTCACTTCATAGGTCTTAACTGGTGGCATGTTTTTCTCAAACGATCGATGGTAGATAAGTCTCAACAAAGTCTTCCCCGGCGATGTAGCTTCAAATCGTAGAGTAAACTTTCCTCCGGCACCACGGGCTTTTCGGTCGGCTTTGAACTCAATTTTCCCGACTTGCTTTAGAACGGCATGGTCGAGGGTGTCCACCTCCCAAGCATAACCGGTGGTGGGGTTTCCTTTCAGTGAAATCTCCAGAACGTCACCTGCGGTTATTTCCACCATCCTACACGTGTCTTTCTCTGTCAATTGAACAGGAATCTGTACTTTTGAACAGCACAGCAAGGACGGCGGGACAAGAATAATAAAAGATATAACAATTAATGCCATCGATAATTTGAACATACATGTATTACTCTCAAATATCAAAGACGACTGGCTGGCATAATTTTTCAAATTCGAACTCGGATATTGTCTTGCTGAGCGATTTTGGGGAGATTCACTTCAAAATGGTTTTCAATTCAGGATAACTCGCCTTTACCGTGGTGTGAATTCCCCCCCTTACGTTGAAGTTGCCTGTGACTTCGACCCTTTTGGGGTGTATCTTTTCGACAAAGTCTTTCAGGATTTCATTTACAGCCTCTTCGTGGAATATCCCCCTGTCACGGTAGGAATTCAAATATATCTTCAGGGACTTGAGCTCAACCAGAAACTCTCCCGGCACATAGGTTATAATTATTTCCGCGAAGTCGGGCTGCGCGGTCATCGGGCATAGACATGTAAACTCTGGAAATCGTATATCTACCTCGTAATCATGCTCTCTGTATTTGTTCTCTATTGCCTCCATAAAACCTCACTAAGATGTAACAAATCGGTGTGTCAAGAAGGGATATTCCTACCTTGACAAGGTATTGACTGAGAATCATCATCCCTATTGCCGCCGGAGAAAATATACCCCAGAAGGCTATAGTTATGAACAAGACTGAATCTATCAGTTGGGAGACAATTGTAGAAAGATTGTTTCTCAGCCACAGATGCCTTCCCCCGGTCTTCTTTTTCCACCAGTGAAACGACCATACATCGTGCCTCTGGGATATTATATATGCTATCATTGACGCCATCACTATCCTCGGCGTTGATCCGAGAATAATGTTATACGCCTCTTGGTGCTTCCAGAATCCGGCCGGAGGGAGGATCTTGCCCGCGAGTATTACAAGTACCATGAACAGCGACATGTAAAAACCCATCATGACAAGGGCGCTAGCGCTCTCCTTGCCTTCTATCTCCGCCACCACATCGGTAAAGAGAAAAGTAAGAGGATAGAGAATGATCGCCGCGGGCAGCACCAGCCCCCCCACTGTGATTATCTTGCACGCAAGAATATTGGCTAGAAGCAGGGAACATACAAAGAGATATTTTATAAATTGAATATTTGGTAAAGCCATATTAAATTTTCCATTGAAAGATACATGCAAATAAAGGTAAGAGGAATATCACTGCTGTGTGAATCATGTCAAATGATTTTTCAGAAAATCACTGGGAATAAAACCCGGGTAGAGGGCAGGTGTTATGTACAAAACATATATTGAAGATAGAGAAAGATTTTTGTCGGATATCGAGGCAAAAATGAACCATAAATCGTATTCGGATACCGGGGAAGAGGTGGACAAGAAATCGTATGATGACGTTATTGTCCTCGCGGAGGCAAGATTTAAGCGCTTTCCGGGGGACATGGATGCTTATCTTACCATAGCCTCGTGCGGAGCCGAGATGGACAAACCGGTAGAAGCCGGAGAGATTGTTGAACAGTGGCATGATATCGTGCGGGAGCAGTCTCGTGTTTACGAAATACTGGGAGACGCGTACAACCGGAAGGGAATGGTAAAAGAGGCGATAGAATCTTACATGAAATTTGCGGCGCTGAACCCTGACACATCCGCACCTATCTCTGGAAAGATTGCTTCATTACAAAACATTACTATTGAAGAGGAAGATGGGGATGAAACTGCCGATATGCCGTCAGATTTTTATACCATCACCCTGGCTAAACTGTATGTGAAACAGGGTCACCTTAAAATGGCCGGAGATGTGCTTGGCAAGATACTGAAAAGAGATCCGGAAAATGTTGAGGCCAGAAGATATGTGACGTATGTGGAACAACTGATGGGAAAGAGATGGGCGCCGGTCATTAATGAACTGGAGAGATGGTTGAATGGATTACAAGAAAAAAGAGATTGGTGAATCTTCTGCGCGGAAAAGTCGGATTGAGCGCGTACAATCGATGCTGCCCGGGTTTGATGTAGAGGGCATACTTTTTTTCGAAGAAGCAAATATCCGCTATCTTACAGGTTTTGCGGGAAGCGACGGAGCCCTCTTTGTGGGCGGAGAAAAAACTTTTCTGCTGGTGGATGGAAGATATACAACGCAGGCAAAGGAGGAAACGACAGACTGCGATATCGTTAAATTCAGTGACAGGACGGAGGGCATGGCCGGAATAATCTCCAATCTGCGGCTGAAAAAAGTAGGCATTGAGTCGCCGGCGATTGTTCTGAACAGCTATCTTAAATTGCAGGAGCTGGTGGAGAATGTGACTCTGAAACCTCTGTCAGGAGAGATAGAACGCATAAGAATAACAAAGGATAGCGGGGAGGCTTCTCTTCTCAGAAAAGCCGCGGCAATGGCGGCCCTCGCCCTTGAGGAAACGCTGGAACAGATCAGGCCCGGCATTACTGAAAGGGATATTGCTTCAATCCTGGAAATGAAGATGAGGGAAATCGGGAGTGAAAAACCTTCTTTCGAGACCATCGTGGCCTCCGGCGTCAACACTGCCCTCCCCCACGCGGTTCCAGGTTCCCGCGAGATACAAGACGGTGATTTTCTGACAATAGATTACGGAACCGTGCACAAAGGGTATCACTCCGATGAGACATGCACTTTTGCCATCCGGAGTGTAACTGAAAAACAGGCCGCTGTATACGCTATCGTAAAAGAAGCCCACGATAAGGCCCTGAATGCCGTACGACCGGGAATTCCCTGCAGGGATATCGACGGGATTGCCAGGAGATATATCACTGATGCCGGCTATGGCGAATATTTTTCACACGGCACAGGACATGGTGTGGGGCTTAATGTACATGAAACACCAAGGATATTTGAAAAGGCGGAAGATGTTCTCGAAGAAGGAATGGTAATTACCGTAGAACCCGGCATCTATATTCCGGACATGTGGGGAGTAAGAATAGAAGACACTGTTATGGTTGGGAAGGACGGATGCGAGATCCTGACAAAAATGCCCAAGGACCTCAGGATACTTTAGAACTCACTCTTGTTTCTATTCTTTTGCCCGGTGGAATTCACATCTATTTTTCCCTGATCTTTTAGAGGTTGTAATGGCATGCAAAACAGCAACCAGAGAAATGATCAGAGCAGAGAGATTAAAAACGGGCTCTTCAAAAGTATGATATTCAGGATCTGCTATAATAAGTGATAGTGGATTCAATGTATCCTTCTCTTCTCTCTGCATATTCAGAATTTCTCATTCTAAACAGCTAGCTGTGCCAAAAATATCGCTTTGTGTCAATAATTCTGTTCCCTGAAACCCGGTTATCTCAGGGAGGCAACACCCTTCTCCCAACCTACAGGAATTATCGCCCAGCATATATAATATCCTGCGACTTTTCCTTCTTGACATACAAACGCCTTACTTCTATATCTGATGCATTTGCAGGAGAAACAATCCATGTCGAAAAATCTTTCATTCTCGGCGGGAAGAAAAGCGCTGAAGATAATCAGAGAAGGCGGCTTGAGTCCTGATCAGGTAAAGGTTGTTGCCGGAGCGGCCGGCGGCCCCAAGTGCCTGATCCTGGGTCACCTCGACGGCGCTCTCTTTTCGACCTGGCTCGCAGGAAGGAAAGAGCCCCTGTTTCTGCTTGGTTCGTCAGCGGCCGCCTGGAGATTCGCATCCATATCACAAAAGCGGCCCCTGGAGGCCATCGACCGGTTTCAGACCACCTATGTACACCAGCACTACTCGGAAAAACCATCCACCAAAGAGATCACCGACGAAAGCATCGCCTTTCTGAATATCTTTCTCGGCGACAGAGGGGAGGAAGAGATCCTCAACCACCCCTATCTCAG
>CAZRUU010000066.1:0-4503 GCA_964603235.1 uncultured Syntrophaceae bacterium
ATTTTGTCTCCAATGATACCCCGTTTATACCCGATTTTCTTACCGTGTCCATAACCGCGACGATCGTTTCATAGGATACCTTCTTGTCACCCGACAGCAGAACCTTTGTTTCCGGAGATTCGGTATGAAGGAGAGCTAAACGGCTGAGCAGTTCTGAAAGATCCACTTCTTGCTT
The DNA here is from genome assembly GCA_964603235.1 of uncultured Syntrophaceae bacterium. Taxonomy (GTDB): domain Bacteria; phylum Desulfobacterota; class Syntrophia; order Syntrophales; family UBA2210; genus UBA2210. Next base: position 176 of record CAZRUU010000066.1, read on the forward strand.
GTCGAAAAAGACCTTTCCATCTTCCCTGATTGTAATATCGGCAAAGTTTTTCTTTTCTATCATTGCGGTAGATGATGCTGGCAATTGAACAGGCAGGCCCCTGTGAATGGTCATAGACATGGTAAAAAATATAAAAGCCACTAAGAGGAGAAAGATAACATCGAGTAAAGGTATTATTTCTATCCGGGCTTTTCCTGTATATCGCCTGGGAATTTTCATCTCGGTTTGGCTACCCCGTTTTTATTCTTTTCGAAGAGAATTTCCAGATTGGTCCCGTATTTTTCAATTTCCAGTGTCGCCTTTTCGATCTGAGACAGGAAATAATTGTAAGGTATCAGACTGAAGATAGCGATGCTAAGACCGAAGGCGGTTGTAAGCAGGGCTTGTGAAATACCTTCGGTAATCATCCGGGGATCTTCGACTCCAGCCGTGCCCAGCATATGGAATGAATAGATAATTCCCGTTACGGTTCCCAGGATCCCCAGAAGAGGGGAGAGGGTAATCATTGTATCGATGATGGGCAGATAACGCCTCATTCGCGCTATTTCTTCGTCAGCGCTCATCCGGAGTGCATCCCTTAATGAAAATTCACGATGAACGGCCCCGCAGACCATGACCCGGATGACAAAATCTCTGGTATCTTTTAGAACTCTTTCGGCTTCCTCCAATTTATTTTTTTCAATCAGGTCCATAAATTCATCTAACAGTTTTTTGTCGCGGGTCCTTTTTTCTCTGATCCAGAAGAGCCCTCGTTCTATGATCAGAGAAAGAGATATAAGGGAACATAAGAGAAGAGGGTACATTACCGGTCCCCCCTGATAAAAATAATCAAGCATAACAGGTCAATCCTTTCTTGATGTCCGGTGCTGTCCAAGCCCCCGGTTTTTAACTTCGGGATGAATAATCCTGACAATCTCCTCCAGCCCGTCTACAATTCTTGGTGATGAATGATCTATCAAATTCGATTCAATGGTATAGATCTGGTCGTTTTTAACCGCCGGAATATTCTTCCATTTCATCCATTTGTTTCTTATACGGGGAAAATTTCCTCCTCTTTTCATTGATGACACGATTATAATATCCGGTTTTCTGGCAACGATCTCCTCTATGCCGCAGCTGGGGTATCGAGTCATTACATCGCCGTAGATATTTATTCCACCGGCGAGTTCTATCAGTTTGTCTTGAAGTGTATTCCTGCCAACCGTGATGACAGGATCGATCCCTACCTGAAAGAATACCCCCGGCTTTTTCAGATTTTCAGTCAACGAGACAACCGTGTCAATCCTCTCTTGAAGATCGCGGACCACTTTTTTTGCCTGTTTTTCACGTCCCGTTATCACCCCAATATTTAAAGTTGTTTCGAGTATCTCTTTAAAACTGCCCGGATTGATAACGTAAACGGGGAAACCGATTTGTTCCAGTTGTTCGACGGTCTCCTTTTTGTTTCCATCGGCAGTGCCGATAATCAGGTCCGGATTCAGAGACGCTACCTTTTCAAGAGATACATTGACAAAACTGCCTACTTTTGGTTTTGACCCGGCAGCTTCAGGGTAATCGCTGAACATGGTTACCCCCACGATTTCTCTGTCCAGGCCGAGGGCAAAGAGTATTTCGGTTATGTTGGGTGCAAGAGAAACGATTCTCTTCGGGCGGGAGGGAATCGTAACGCTCCTTCCCATCTCGTCGATATAGACATCGGCATGAGCTGGGGACAGCGAAACAAAAAGTATCGCAAAGGACAAAGCCAGCAATATCCTGATATTATGACTTTTCATATAAACGTTCATACCCCTTATTTCTCGATTCCTCTTCTCGCTTCCACACCCTTTTGATAATAATGTTTTATCTCTTTCATTTCCGTGACCAGATCGGCTCTTTCTATAATGCGCGGGTCTGCCTTTCTGCCGGTAATAACCAGCTCGACTTCTTCAGGCTTTACTTTAATGAAGTCGAGCAAATCATCAACTGAAAAGAGATTATAATACGTGGCGATATTGGCTTCATCGAGGACAATTACCTGGTATTCTCCGGAGCGCATGATCTCCTTCACTTCCTGGAGACCTTCCCGCGCGGCTTGAATATCTTCTTTCTCCGGTTCTCTGAAAATAAAACAGTCCCTGCCGTATTGCTTTATTGTAATAGAGCCTGACAGTTTTTCCAGGGCGTCGAGCTCGCTGTACTTCATTCCCTTGACAAACTGGGCAATATACACCTTAAGACCTGCTCCGGCGGCACGCAAAGCAAGGCCGAAAGCCGCTGTCGTTTTGCCTTTACCGTTACCTGTATAAACCTGGATATAACCTTTCATCTCACCCCTCCTGATCCCCTTAATGACGACTCAAGGGTCTAAAAGATAGTTTTAACTCCACCATAGAAACCGATACCAGGCTCACCATATTCATAGATCGACTGATATTTTTCATCGGTCAGGTTTTCCACTCTTCCGAAAACCTTAAACCAGTCATTTATATCATAAGAAGCAGCGAGATTTAAGAGTGTATAATCCGGCATTTCTTCGCTGTTGTCTGTAGTCCGATATCTTTTTCCCACATATTGCGCGTTGAGGTTAACATTCAGGCTCTCCAGCGGTTTGATATTCAGGGATGCGCCACCTGTGTGTTTCGGTCGGTATATCAAATATTTGCCGTAAGTTGCAGACCCTTCAGTATTATTTTTTGCCTCTGTACAGGTATAATGAACATCAAAACTCAGCCATGCAAGAGGATTAACAGACAAACCGGTTTCCCAACCTCTGGTTTCCGCTTTACTTACGTTAAAATATTTCCCGTCCCACATACCGGGACCAGTCCACTGCCAGTCGATCATATTGTCAATATTATTATGAAACCAGGTTATAGACAGAAGCACTTTTCCCCCGAACAGCTCCTGGTCTATACCCACATCATAACCCTTACTTTCTTCAGGCTTGAGGCTTGTATTGCCAGAACTTGAATAAAGTTGATAGAGAGAGGGGGCATTAAAACCGGTGCCGTAGCTCGCCCTTACCTTGGTCCCTGTTTTTTCATAGAAATAAGCCAGCGCTCCCTTATACGTGTTCTCGCTGCCAAAAGTTTCATGATCATCGTGGCGTGCGCCAAGGGTAAACGAAAGGCCCTTGAATGGAGTCAGCTTGTTCTGGATGAATAAGCTTTTTGTGTCAGCCGTCTTTTCGCTGATATTTCCCCATGGATTCTGTATATCGCCTCTTTCTTCCTGAAAATCGAATCCTGCCGTGATTGTATCGATTTCTCCAATAAAGAAATTGTGCTGCCAGGACGCGAGCTTTATAGTTCCTTTATACGCTCCGTTAAAGGCGTCATCATTTGTGTATTCTCTTTTCGTTTTCGTAACGCCAAACTTGAGAATATGCTGCCACCAGTCCAGGATGTCCTGATCAAAATTTGCAGAGACAGTGGTAATATCCATATCCTGGACTTCATTGTCGTCGGCAAGTGGCCAGCCCCCGTCCATATCCACGGTTGATTCAGAATGTCTTATCGAAAAGCCTGTTACGACCGTTTCACTGAGCTGGCCATCAACCCGGGCTGAGATATTGGTATTATGATAATAATCCTCTTCACTGTTGCCCAGATCTTCATCCGCTTTTGAAACACCCCGGGTATCCAGACGCGATACAGTCGCGGCATAGCTTATCTTGCCGCTTGATCCGCTGACCCCGATCTTTTCTCTGAATGTTTCGAAGGAACCCCCTTCGGCGGAGAGGTAAAACTCCGGTTTCCCTTTACCCTTCTTTGTAATTATGTTGATAACTCCGCCAATGGCATCTGATCCATATAAAACGCTCTGTGCTCCGCGGACGATCTCGATTCTCTCAATATTGTCAGTGGATATATCAGTAATACTCATTGTCCCGTCAATAGCCATGGAATCACCAACACGCACACCATCAATCATGATCAATGTGTGGGCATTCTGGGTGCCTCGAAGGTATATGGAAGCGCTCGCGCCGAATGAACCGGTCCGGGCGATAGAAATACCCGGTACATTTCTCAGTACATCTATGACGGTCTGTGTTCCCTTTTCCCGGATTTCCTCCTCAGTAATAACGGTTACGGAATCGGGTGAATACTTTAAAGGTTCTTCCAGTCTGCTTGCCGTCACAACCGTTTCCTCCATGGTAACGGTATCGTTTTTTACCTGCGCGAATGTCGATACAGGTAGGGCAAAAAGCATAAATACCAATAATACTGACGCACAACTTAACAACTTTCTCATTCTTAATTTCTTTCCCCTCGGTTAGAATTATTGTTGGCGGCTTCCTTGGTCCGACAGACAGGGTGCCACGATTGTCACACGTGGCAATCCGT
>CAZRUU010000066.1:4603-6878 GCA_964603235.1 uncultured Syntrophaceae bacterium
CGGCTTCCTTGGTCCGACAGACAGGGTGCCACGATTGTCACACGTGGCAATCCGTTTTGTGGATTACAATCCACCAGTACATCTGTTTCATATACCTCCTTAATATTGGGTGTAGTAATTACCTCGTCGGGAGTTCCAATGGAATGAACTATTCCGTTATTTAAAAGCATCACCCTGTCACAGAAGAAAGATGCAAGATTGATATCATGAGTAACAGTAATTACGGTAAGTTTCTCTGTTTTATTCAAGTTCTTCATTAAGTTAAAAAAGGCTATCTGGTGTTTGATATCCAGAAACGCCGTCGATTCATCGAGAAGTATTACCTGTGGCTGCTGAGCCAGCGCCCTTGCTATGAGAACTCGCTGCCGTTCTCCGCCGCTCAGCTCGTTGATGCTCCTGGTGGCAAATGGAAGTGTATCCGTCATCGCCATCGCCTTGCGGACTATTTCAAAATCCGACTGTTCTTCAAATCTCAACCTGCCGAGATGAGGGGCTCTGCCCATCAGGACAACCTCCTGAACGGTAAATGAAAAAGTCACAGGAGAATCCTGGGGAACGACCGCTATGATTTTTGCTACGTCATGGCGTTTAATCTTTCTGATATCTGTTCCGTTAATCGACACGGATCCCTCCTGTGCCGCTAATATTCCGTCAATGATTTTCAGAAGGGTCGTTTTACCCGATCCATTCGGCCCTATTATCCCCAGGAATTCTCCTTCGCGGGTCTCGAAGGAAATATCTTTCAAAACCCGGTCATTTTCATATCTGAACCCGACACCCTCTGTTTTTACAATAGCCATAATCAGGCAGACCTCCTTCTAAGGAGATAAATAAAATAGGGAGCGCCTAACAGGGCGGTAATCACTCCTACAGGCAGCTCGGAATGAGGAATCAGCGTTCGTGCGATAGTATCCGTAACTATTAGAAACAATGCCCCGAATAACAGTGATGCCGGCAACAGAAGCCGGTGATCAGGTCCGAACAGCATTCTCATAATATGAGGTATAACAAGCCCGACGAATCCTATAATTCCGCTGAATGCGACAGCCAGGCCGGTTATAAGAGATCCCGCCAGAAAAAGAACAATCTTTGTCCTTTCCACATTAACGCCTAACTGCATTGCCGTTTCTTCCCCGATCACAATAAGGTTCAACGGCCGGGCATATGAATAGATAATGGCGAACCCGAAGAGCAGCAAAATGCCTTCAAACGCAATGGTGGTCCAGCTAACCATGCTGAGATTGCCCATCAACCAGAAGGCGATATTATGCAGATCCGCGTTGCTGCTGATGGAGATTAAGAACATGATAACTGCTGAAAAGAACGCATTTACAATAACGCCTGCCAGGAGCAGGGTGGTCGAATTAAGCTCCTTGTCGGACTTTCCTATTAAAAAGACCAGAATCACGGTAAAAACGGCTCCCATAAAGGCCAGACCGGGCACACCGAAGGGAACAGAGCCTAACCCCAGTATAATACCGATAATGGCGCCAACCGCTGAGCCACCGGAAATACCGAGAATAAAGGGATCGGCCAGGGGATTACGAAGAAGGGCCTGAAAGATAACACCGGCGCATGAGAGAGAGGCGCCTACTAACCCGGCAAAGATAACCCGGGGCAGGCGGATGGAGAAAATAATCGTCTTTTCTGATGGTGTTAAAGCGGCATACCCATCCTGCCATCCAAGGAAAAGTCCCTTCAGACCCGCTATTATGCCGATTTTGGTTGGACCGATCAGAACCGACGCAATTGCCACGGCAATAAGAACCAGGATCAGCGAACCGCAGACCTTAACCACCCTGGCAAGAGTTATGATTTTGCGAGACATCTTGCCGACTCTGGTGTAAGTGACCCATATTGAATGAAGGAATAGATTTCAGAAACAGTATGGCAGTGAAAGTGAAAGACTTTTTTCATGGTACACCCCCCTCGAGGAATTTCAGATGGATAGGTCTTCCGGCTCAGGGCCACCTACTTGCCCGCCTTCCCGTCCCGCTTTTAACGAAACAGTGGCATTTTGGGCTTTCGTTCCCTTTACGGCTGCGGGGCAGCGGGGGATTTGCACCCCTCTTCCTCACATCCATCCGTATATGTGTTGCTTATTAGAAAAAACGATTCTTAATTGGCTTGTATAGGAGAGTAATTGGTGTGTGTCAAGGGCAATTTTCTGCTCACAACGGATAAAAATTACAGTTTGGAATGCTTGGAGGTTATATCAATGACAGGCTGTCCGATATGGCGAGACCTCTGCGCGTAGGGTAGATGTGATTATCTC
>CAZRUU010000067.1:0-6864 GCA_964603235.1 uncultured Syntrophaceae bacterium
ACCTACGGATTAGAAGTCCGTTGCTCTATCCAGCTGAGCTACTGGCGCATTGTTCAAAAATGAAAGGTTCTTTTAGTCATTTTGCTTATATTTGTCAAGACAAAACACCACTCGTCCCGCTACCTCGCCTTAATCCAGGAAAGGGCCACCTCTGGATGGAAACTACCTGACATATCCCGCCACTCCGTCGTATATGTATCCCATATTATCTCGACCTTCACCTTTCGGGTCCGTCGTATAGAAATATGCTCTCGTTTCAGGATTGAACCATCTGTACAGATCTCTGGTGTGGGCCAATTTCAGGGTTCCGATATTTCCTATGGACCCATCAAAGATATATCCCTTTAGAGAATGTTTTCCACCCGACCGGCTGTAGGAATAGAAATGGGTTGCCTCTGAAGGATTATGCCACTGGAAGAATTCTGTGGTTCCCGGCGTATGCTTGTGAAAAAGTCTGAATGCCGGCCCACTTTTTTTGTATCCTTCGAGTAAAAAATCCTCTCTCGCGACATCCGGAGACAGCAGGCTGTTCGTCCCTTTCGTATACCTGTAGATATCAATTAATTCCGAATCCTTGTCCATTCTGATATCAAGTGACACTTCAACTGTTTCGGCCCTCTCGCTGGAATAAAAAAGTATGTTCTCGCTATACGAACCGGGGGACAGATCCCCGGTATTGACTATTACATTAATGTAATCCACTTCATTCGTGGTGGTTCCCTTTTCAGGAGATATCCTTATCCAGCCTTTTCCACCCTTCATGAGTCCCGAAGTATAAATCCTCACACCTTCAATTCCGACACTCCCATCCCTTGTCGCCAGGACTAGCAAATGCGGCTCCTTCTCCGCCAGGTTTTCCGCCACCGGGAATTCAATCCTTTTTTTCTTCTCGGATGCGCAATCTATCTGACCCACCATCTGGTTATCAACAAACAGATCAAGAATTCCTCCGGATAAGTCTTTCCATAAAAAGAGGGCTATTCCTTTCCCAAAGAATTTATATTTCAACAGTTTGTTGTCGCCTGTGCCATATGGATAGCCACTCTTCTCGGACCATTCACCGGAGATATCAAGCTCGGTCTCCAAACGGATCGGCACGATATAGCTGCCCTTTCCAGAAACGGTCTCATTGGCAAACGAAACGTATTTGCCCCTTTCAAGAGCCAAGCCCCGGAAAGTCTTCCTGTTTCCCTGTAACATCGCCTTCCATTTCAGGACATTCTTCCCTGCGTTTCTCAGTTCAACTCCTTTCATCAATTTTCTGCCGGCATCAACACTGCCAAAATCTATTCCAAGAGGTCTTATATCCATAGAGGAGCGAGAGCCCTCCTTCTCTGCAACAACAAATTTTAGAAATACAGTCCGCTCTCCTCCATTAAAAAATATCTTTAGCTCTTCCCTGTAACTCCCTGCAGGCAGAAGCTTTTTATAAACTAATGTTTTATTTCCCGTTTCGAATCTCATCCGAATGTCAAACAGCCCCTCCACCGAGTCTTCATCGTCTACCATAGACTCAATGGAAACATGCAGGCGACGCGAAGACATTCCAGCCGTTCCTGAAAGCTTGCCATCGGATGGAGATATCCAGTCTCCCATCCTTTTCACCATCCACGTCAAGTTGCCACTTCCAACATTTTTGAGGGAAATTACACCCTTTGAACTTTCGCCTGGGCCTATTGTGCCGAAATCCACTTCGCGGGGAGATAGCAGCAGAACAGGGCCGGAAACATCTTCTTCAACATCAACAACCGCGATATTGCTGCTTATATCCCCTCTTACCCTTCTGATCTCCACAGTACCAGTATTTTGGGCCACAAAGGCAGCCCTGCCTCGTGGGAAGAACCCGATGGAAGAATCAGAGATTATCCACATTCCATCCGAACTTCCTGAAAGATCGGTCCTGCTCCCGTCGGACCACATACCGGTCGACCTGAACATTGTTTTATGGTTAACAGTCATTCTTACAGAAACCGGCGTGAGCGATATGGACTCAAGGGAACGAATGTTTACGGGAACAGTTATTTTCTCATCGCCTCCGTTTGATCTCACCAGAATGGTGCCTTCGTGTTTTCCATCCGGAAGCTTTGTGGTATCCACAGTAATTTTTACATTTCTTTTACCTCTGCCGTGCAGGCTGCTGTATAAAGGTTCCCATTCGTCCGGCACATTTTCTTCAATGCCAGCAAATTCGAATCTATCTTCATCCACAATTTGACTGTCCACGCCACCTGAAGATATGCCTCCGTTCAATACAAGCCAAGGCTCCTGACTTATGATTTCCCACTCCAATTCTCCTTTGCCCGCATTTCGCAGAGTCATGGGAATATCTTCAAGTGTTCCCCTTTCCATATGATCCAGTTTGATCTTCGGCAGAGACACCTTCAGGACGGGCCCATTGAGGGTATCTATATGAATTGTAATTACAGGGCTTTTAATTCCATCCTTCTTCGCGAAAACTGACACATCTCCCGTCTTTTTCCCGATAAAGAGTCCCTTATCGACAAAATATCCAATCTTCTCGTTCCTTGATACCCATTTTATCTCTTTTGTAATATCCTTTTCGGAGCCATCCGAATATACACCTACAACACCCATGTAAATTTTTCTGCCGACCTGAGTAGCTGTAGCCACCGCATCTAGATTGATTTCCTCCAATTCCGGTATGAACGTATCATCATTGTCCTGGAGAACGGTAACAGAAACCGGCAATGTTCTGGTTCCGCAGGATGATATTATGACAATTTCAGCCTGGTGAAGTCCCGGGGGAAGATCACTAGGATCTGCTTTAACTAACACGAACTCAACACCATCACTCACAACCCCGGAATATACATCTAGCGCCAGCCAAGGCTCTGTCCTCTTAACTATCCACCTTATCTTCCCCTGCCCTCTGTTGCTTATCTCGATAAACTCAAACCTGGTCGCTGTTTTCTCCAAAACGCCAAAATCTATCACCTCGGGCATTACAGAAAGAGTAGTTCCTTCTTCAACAGGCTGATTGACCTGTGCGAACAGGGCGGGCAACTCCACAAACATCAAAAGCAAGACAAAGACTGCGGCAATTACAGATTTTGATTTAAACACTATCACACCTTTCTTCAGGATTCAGGATTAGAGCCTTTATATCCAACAACCGGTTATCATCCTGTCTTATGAGAAGCTGGAGCTTCCCCCTGCTCTCTGCAGTGATTGTGAAATTATTACAACTTCCGGGTGATGTCAAGAGGAAGGAAAGCCAAAAAAACTTGACATCTTTTGAAGATACCATATATAGTGCCGGCCTTGATATTGATAATCAGCTATAACCATTACAACTTTACCCTTTATCGACAAGACAATGACTGATAATGATATAAAATACTGGCTTGCCCTGAAATTTGTGGAAAAAGTGGGAAATGTCGGGTTCAACAATCTTGTTGAAACTTTTGGTTCTCCACGGGCGGTCTTTGACGCACCGGCATCCTCTTTGCAAAAGATACATCGCATTACACAAAGAACAGCCCGCGACATAAAAAACTTTGACAACTGGGCAAGTGTCGAGGAGGAACTGGAGCTTGCTGACAAGTCGAATGTTTCAATAATCACTTCCGATTCCCCACTGTACCCCATACTGCTTCTGAATATATACGATTTTCCACCCATTCTGTACGTCAGGGGGACACTCTCCAATCAGGATATCAATGTTGCCGTGGTAGGTTCCAGAATGGCAAGCACTTATGGCAGATTTACGACGGAAAGGCTGTGCCGCGAGCTTGCCATGAAGGGAATAACTGTCGTAAGCGGTATGGCAAGGGGAATTGATTCCGCGGCTCATGCCGGCGCGATCGCTGGAAAGGGAAGGACAATCGCTGTACTAGGATCCGGTATTGATATTATCTATCCCCCGGAAAACAGGAAACTCTTTGAAAAAATAGCGGAAAATGGCGCTGTGATTACCGAGTTCCCATTTTCTACCCAGCCGGCAGCTTTCAACTTTCCCGCCAGAAACAGGATAATAAGTGGTCTTTCACTGGGAGTTGTCGTGGTTGAAGCCAATGAGAAAAGCGGTTCCCTGATAACCGCTCGGGTTGCCCTGGAACAGGGAAGAGAAGTCTTCGCCGTGCCGGGAAATATCGACTCCCCGGGAACGAAAGGAACCCACAGGCTTATAAGGGAAGGCGCAAAACTTGTTGAAAATACATATGATATACTGGAAGAAATATTACCACAGGTAAATCTTGATAGTACAACTGCCGAACCATCGGACGAAAGCCGCATACAGAACCATTCAGGAAAATCCGAAGAGTTAAATACTGATGAAAAAGCCATCCTGAAGTTAATAGGGAAGAAATCTGTTCATATAGACAGCCTGGCAACTGATTCCGGCTATCAGATACATGATATCCTGAGCATTCTCATGTCACTTGAACTGGGGGGCTATATCGATCAGCTTCCAGGAAAAAAATTTGTTATAAAGGAGTAAATATGCCCCGCTCACTTATTATCGTTGAATCGCCGGCAAAGATAAAAACGATAAAGAAATATCTCGGCCCGGAATTTGAGGTGAAGGCCTCTGTGGGACACGTAAAAGACCTTCCCAAAAGCAAACTGGGCATTGATCTTGAAAATAATTTTGAACCAACCTACGAAGTTATCAGTGAAAAGAAAAAAGTCATCTCTGAGCTGAAAAAATCCGCGAAGAACGTAGATAATATCTTTCTGGCACCCGACCCTGACAGAGAGGGAGAAGCCATAGCATGGCACGTGGCGAGCGAAATAGGCGGAAATAAAAACATCTACAGGATACTCTTCAACGATCTTACAAAAAAAACTGTTATCGCAGCCATCAATAATCCTTCGAAGCTTAACGTCAATAAATATGAGGCCCAGCAGACTAGGCGGATTCTTGACAGACTTGTGGGATATCAGATCAGTCCGATACTCTGGGAAAAGGTGCAGCGTGGACTGAGCGCGGGTCGGGTCCAGTCGGTCGCGGTAAGAATAATATGCGACAGAGAGGCCGAGATCCAGGCGTTTGTATCGGAGGAATACTGGAACATTACCGCCCTACTGGAGGGAAACAATCCTCCTCCCCTTGAAGCGCGGCTGACAAGAATAGACTCCAAAAAGCTGAAACTTATAAATGAAACTCAGACAAAAGAGCTCCTCGAAGAACTAAAAAGCGCTTCTTTTGTTGTAAAAAAGGTGGAGAAAAAGGAGGTAAAACGTTCTCCGGCTCCCCCATTCACTACGAGCAAGCTTCAGCAGGAGGCATCAAGAAAGCTTCGTTTCACGGCCAAAAAAACGATGAGTGTGGCCCAGAGACTCTATGAGGGAATAGCGCTGGGGGAAGAAGGTTCCGTTGGTCTTATTACGTACATGAGAACCGACTCGGTCAGGACAGCATCGGAAGCCCTAGAAAACGTAAGAGACTATATAGAAAAGAGTTATGGGAAAGAATTCCTTCCCACAAAAGCCAGGTTCTTCAAATCCTCAAAATCTTCACAGGACGCGCATGAAGCGATAAGACCAACCACGGCAGCATACACGCCACAAAACATCAAACAGTATCTCAAGAATGACGAATTTCGTTTGTATCAACTGATATGGAACCGCTTCATAGCGAGCCAGATGAATCCCGCTATATTCGACCAGACAGGTATTGATATCCAGGCAGGCCGCTGTCTTTTCCACGCGCAGGGTTCTATAATGAAATTCCCAGGGTTCAGCATTGTTTACACAGAAACCAGAGATAAAGAAGTTAATGACAGAGATAACCAGTCAAGCACGATCCTTCCAGAGGTCTCCAAGGGGGATGAACTGGCCCTGATCTCACTGGACCCGCAGCAAAGCTTCACGCAGCCGCCGGCAAGGTTTTCCGAAGCGACTCTCGTGAAAGAGCTGGAAGAAAAGGGAATCGGCAGACCCAGCACATACGCCGCAATCATAAGCACTATACAGAACAGAAAGTATGCAGAGCTTGAAAAAGGCAGATTTCACCCCACGGAACTTGGAACTATTGTCAACGGGCTTCTTGTAGAGAACTTCCCCAGCATCATGGATGTCCAGTTTACCGCTTCGATGGAAGACAACCTGGATATGATTGAAGACGGAAAAACCACAAGACATAAGACATTGGAGGCCTTTTATACCCCTTTTAAGTCGGAGCTGGAAAAGGCCGGCGAAGAGATGAAGAATGTCAAGAGGGAAGAAATTCCCACCGATCTTGCATGCGATAAGTGTGGAAGCCCAATGGTAATAAAGTGGGGAAAGAACGGGAAATTCCTGGCCTGTTCGAACTATCCCGAGTGCAAGAATACAGGCAATATAGCGCAGGATGAAAATGGAGCAATCAGCAAAATGGAGGCAGAGACAACCGATATTATCTGCGACGTGTGCGGTAAGAACATGATTATAAAGGAAGGCAAATTCGGAAGATTTCTTGGATGCTCGGGCTACCCGGAATGCAAAAACACAAAACCACTCGATACAGGGGTAAAATGCCCTCAGGAGGGGTGTGGCGGCAGTCTCTGTGAGAGACGTTCAAAGAAAGGCAAGACGTTCTTCGGATGTTCAAACTACCCGAACTGTACCTATGCCCTGTGGGACAGGCCGATACCGGAAAAATGTCCCTTATGCGGCCATCCATTTCTGGTCGAGAAATATTCCCGTGGAAGAGGCATAGCAAAGACGTGCCCCAATAAGGAATGCGGTTACAAGGAAAGGGATGAAGAGTAACGATAAAGGATGAAGGGTAAGGAGTAAGGAGTGAGGGAGTGAATCAAAACTTGAAATCAGATACTCAAAATCCCCAAAAGGGGGCGCTTTCTAAACCTGTTATAATCATAGGTGGCGGTCTTGCGGGGTGTGAGGCCGCGTGGCAGA
>CAZRUU010000068.1:0-6843 GCA_964603235.1 uncultured Syntrophaceae bacterium
TGAAAATCCGGCGCACGGAGCATCGTCTAGCCACCGGATGATTCTGTATCCTTTTTTGGCCTTTGCGTCAATCTTAACAAGGGCCTCTACCCCACGCCTCGTTTTGCCATCTCCTGTCATCCCCACTGATGTAATTGTATAATAGGGAATTGTATTCATCGTAAGATATGATTTTATGGAGTTATATACTTCGGGACCAACAATCTCAATAATTTCGGACCTCGATTTAAAATCACTCACTTTTCTGTAATCAATAATTTCCCGGGCCAGATCTTCCGTCATACCGGGAAGGGAGATGAGCATCGTATGAGTAGCGGCGTTTATGTTCACCTTACCCGCAAGGGTCTTTTTTTTATTTTTACTTTTAGTTACCGTGTCATCTTCGTACACAGTCACGATATTCTCCAGTCTCCCGTAAAAGAGCTCAGGTGTCATCCCCCTCACCAGGAGAAGTTCCCCGACAGACATGAAGTCACCATCTCTGCATTCGTATGGTTCAGCAAGGGAACTATAGTAATCATCTTCAGCGCCATTGACGCGATGGAAATGATCCTTGTCGCGCCAGTCAAGGATGGAATCCACAATCATGTCCCTGTCTTCATCCTCAAGCTCGAAACCGGACAGCATCATCCGCAGCAGAGCCATGTTAGCCGTGTTCAGGTTTATTTTTCCGCTTTCGCTCGCCACATGCACCTTGAATTGTCCTCCACCAAATGGCACAGAGGGGATATCCGTGTTGATTCTCAACCGTTCCTCAACTTCCTCTTCGTCACTCTCGGGAGTTTTTACCTTTTGGGGTATTCTCTCATTTCTGATGAGTTCGACGATCGCCCTGTTCAACCCGGCCCCGGCTATGTAGTAGGCCTCCGTTTCTTCCTTGAAATTACGGGTGATGTTCACTTCCGTTCTCATGGTATAGCAGAATTCGCCGACTATCACGGTAAGAAGAGCCAGCACCCACAGCACCAGAAACAGAGCTATACCACTTTCGTTGTCAATAACACGTCGCATTTTTCCTGCCATCAACCCGCGTCAGCTTCTATCCTGGCTATCACAGAAATGGGTACGCCATCATCACCCCGTGTCAGAATCATCCTTACCGCAACGGGAAATCCGGGATCATTTTCAGGATTCCAGCTTTCCTGCCACTGAGGAGTTTCCTCATCCGGGACATTCTTAAGGTACTCAAAAACCATACCGGAGCCCTTGAGCAGCTCTATAAACAGATCATCGGAATCATCCGTGTCGGCGTCTTTACCCATCATCATCACGACATTCCTCTCACTGAAACTCAGGATCTCGCCGCTCTCCTCACCCTCTTCCACCCGGTAGTTCACATAAACCATACCGAACTTGTCACCCGGAACCAGGTGAATATCAGACACAAATTCCAAGGACTTGCTGTCGCCCTTCAGGGCAAGGGCCTTTTCCCCCTTCACCGTATCGACGGGTATGGACGCAAGCTGACGCTTTATCAGATCCAGGACGATCCTCTCTCTCTGACGTCCATCTATATTTTTCTCTCCCTTTTCCCATGCCCTGATTCCTATACGCAAAGCTCCAAACACAAGCAGGGTGATCAGCGAGAGAATGGTTAACGAGATCAACAGCTCCAGCAGTGTAAAGCCTCTGTTGCCACCACATGTCATATTATGCTTGATTGTAAAGTTCTTGCGCCATGCGCTATGCACCATGCACTTAGTTTTCATCTTTCAGCTTCTCGGCAACTTTTATCGTATCTATCTTAAGATGTTTTTCATGACCTTCCGAACCCCATGAGATTTCTACTGCTATCGTAAATGCGTCAAAGGGAAGCCGCGATACCTCTTCTTCTCTCTGTTCCATGCGGACGATATCCGCCTTCCACCTGAAACCATCTTCAAACTCGCCTTCTGTAATCCCCTCTTCCATATTATTCGAGAGGAGAATTTCCTCCATTTTTTCTCTCGCGTGGAAGACCCCCCGCGTATACTCGTCCGACAATTTCCCGGAATTCAGACCACCTGAAAAAAGCTGAAGGATCACCACAAGACTGATGGCCAGTAAGGATATGGCAACGAGGACTTCTATAAGAGTGAACCCCCCGCAGCGGGTGTTCACCGGCCGCTCTGGAGTAATACTAAACACCCGCGACAACACTCTTCCAATCCGGATTTTAGCGGCCCGGGTCCGGGGCACCACACATCCGGGTTCCCCGAGACAAAGCCTCATTCGTTTCCTCCGCGTGCCACCTTCACAGTCCCTGTGATAATATCCACCCGCACGGTGTACCGCTTGCCCCGCTCATTAACCAGGGCTATCTCTCCCCCGTCGGAACCCCCGCTCGGATAGAATCCGATCCGGAAAATTTCGGCGTCAATTTCTTCATCACTCATATACTCATTCCCTTCGGACACTCTCTCAAAGGAAACCCTCCCGGGCAAATCGTATGTTTTTCCCTGTATGCCCGCGCTTTCTTTCCCAACTTCCGCACCATCTTCATCCCCCTCGCCGGCACTTTCACTTGAAGGGATTATCGTCAGACGTTTACGTTCGAGATCAAAAACCGCCGTATAGTTTATCTTCTGCGACACCGCCTGGCTTCTGGCGTATCTCAAGGAAGCTGCTACCTTTCCGGACGCGGTTCGCACATCCAGACTGCCCATTCCACCAACAAGACGTGGCACCACAAGCGCTGAGGCAATACCTATTATTATCAGGACAATTATGAGCTCCAGGAGAGTAAAACCCCCTGCTCTGGTGCGTTTCAAAGAAAACAAGTTGCCCCGCTTCATTTTCCTATATTTTTCCAGCTTACAATGTCCATATCCTCTCCCTCGCCATCGGGATTCTTATCGGCCCCCAGCGAAATGATGTCATATTCGCCATGTTCCCCTGGACAGACGTAAACATAAGCGTTTCCCCACGGATCGAGAGGGACTTCTTTCGCGAGATAAGGCCCGTCCCAGTTTTCGGAATCTTCCGGCTTTTCTCTCAACGCCTGGAGACCCTCCTCCTCGGTCGGGTACTTGCCCATGTCAAGCCGGTACGTATCCAGTGTCGTTTCAAGAAGCGCTATCTGGGACTTTGCGGCCTTCTGCTTCGATTTGCCCACTTTTCCAAACATCCTCGGTCCTACCAGCGCGGCAAGGAGCCCCAGGATCACCATAACGATCAGTACTTCAATAAGTGTAAACCCCTTTTCTTTTTTTCTCACCTTTAAAACACTCCTTTCAAAAAGGCATTTCATTCATGCTGAATATCGCCATCAGCATGGATATAACTATGAAACCAACTATTAATCCCATTATAAGGATCATGGTTGGCTCTAACAGGCTGATAAATCTCCTGACCATATTCCTTACCACCTTCTCGTAGCTATCGGCTACCCTGAGCAGCATATCGTCAAGTTTCCCCGTCTCCTCGCCCACCGTTATTATCTGTATCGCAAGTGGGGGAAACAAGCCCATATCACTGAGCGGTTTCGACAGCCGCTCTCCCTCTTTGACCCTGTTATAGACATTAATCATGGAACGCGCGATCACCTGGTTGCTTACGATGTCCGTGACCAGCTTAAGTGCCTGGAGGATAGGAACTCCGCTTTGCGTAAGGGTGCCCAGCGCGCGCGTAAACCTTGCAACCTCAACCTTTCTGACAAAATCACTGATTACCGGCAGTTTCATCTTATACTTATCCATTTTCAGACGTCCCGAGGGAGTACGCACATACCGCATGAAGAAATAATAGCCTGCACCCAATCCGCCGAGGATTACAAACCAGTAATGTTTCAGTACATCGCTGAGTCCGAGAAGGAACCGCGCGGACGCCGGCACGGCCTGCCCCATATCCGAAAATATGATCGAGAATTTAGGCACGACAAAGGTGAGGAGGACAATGATCGAAATACCACCCACGAAAACGAGAAAGAGAGGATATACCATGGATGACTTTATGTAATCTCTGAGATCCTGAGAGTTTTCCAGGAATATGCTCAATCGATCCAGCACAGATTCCAGCACACTTCCTGCCTCACCCGCCCGCACCATATTAACATAAAAGGTTGAAAAAATACGGGGGTGTTTCCCCAGCGCGTCCGAAAGATATCCCCCTCCCTGAACTGTCTTGAGAATATCACCAATGACATCTTTGAATTTCTCATTGTCCGCCACATCAATCAATATCACCAGGGCCCTGTCAACCGGAAGACCGGCCCCAAGCAGTGTGGACAAGTCCTGGGTAAAGGACACCACATTCTTTGTGGAAACCCTTTGAAACAGCGAAAGGTTCTTTGAAAGATCGACATTAAGCCACCGGTGTCCCCCGGCGGGCGAAATTTTGATCGGGATATATCCCATGTCCTGAAGCATGGTAACCACATCTTTGGTCCCGGAGGCATCAAGAGTGCCACTGACAACCTTGCCGGCGGAATTGGTAGCTTTATATACAAAGGTTTGCATACTATTTTTCAAGCGTCACCCTCAATACTTCCTCGATGGTGGTAATCCCCTCCCTGACCTTCCTCCATCCATCCTGCCGCAACACCTTCATCCCGTTTTCAGCGGCGACGTCTTTGATCTTTTCGGTGCTGGATCTTGCCATTATTTCCTTCCTGATACTGTCATTAACGGAGAGATATTCAAAGATAGCAGTTCTTCCCTTGAAACCGGTGCCTCTGCATTCTTCACACCCTTTTCCAGCAAAAAAGTCTATATCATCCGCCTCATCAGGACTGAGACCCATAGACCTTAAAAGTTTCTCCTCCGGCTTAATTCTCTCCCTGCAAGCAGGACAGATGACCCTTACCAGTCTTTGTGCCAGCACACCCAGCAGCGTTGAGCTGAGGAGAAAATTTTCCACATCCATATCGAGTAGTCTTGTAATGGCTCCTGCCGCGTCATTGGTATGCAGGGTGCTGAAAAGAAGATGTCCCGTAAGGGCCGACTGGATGGCAATCTCGGCGGTTTCCGTGTCTCTGATTTCTCCCACCAGTATAATATCCGGATCCTGACGGACAATGGAACGAAGCCCGTTGGCGAAGGACATGCCGATCTTAGGGTTGACTTGTATCTGATTGACCCCTCTCAACTGGTATTCCACCGGCTCTTCAAGGGTAATGATCTTCTTCTCGGAAGAGTTTATTTTGGAAAGGGTTGTATAGAGCGTGGAGGTCTTGCCGCTTCCGGTAGGTCCCGTTACCAGTATCATTCCGTGGGGCTGGGATACCAGTTCCATGTATTCATTAAGAAGTTCCTCCGGAAATCCCAGTTTTTGCAGATCAAGAATAAGTGTCTCACTATCCAGTATTCTCATCACGAGGCTCTCTCCAAAGAGCGTGGGAAGGGTGGAGACCCTGAAGTCTATCTCTTTATCCGAGACCTTGAGCTTTATTCTCCCATCCTGAGGAAGTCTCCTTTCAGCGATATCAAGTTTTGCCATGATTTTAACACGCGAGATTATGGCAGCCTGAAGGCGGCTCGGAGGAGATTCGACCTGATGGAGCACACCGTCAATGCGGTATCTCACTTTGAACTCATTCTCGAAAGGTTCGAAATGGATATCACTGGCCTTCATATCCACGGCATTGAGGATGAGCCTGTTGACCAGTCTGATAATCGGAGCCTCCGAGGCGAGATCTCTCAGGTGGTCCGCATCCTCTACGCTTCCGGCGGAAATATCATAGACACCTCTGTCCGCTTCTTCGATTATTGTTTCCAGCGACTGGCTTCCCGCACCGTACATCCTCTCAATGGCGTCGAGTATTTCATCTTCCCTGCCTCTGCGGGCATCGACATTCAGCCCGCAGGCGAGCTTCAGGGCGTCAATAATATAAAAGTCCTCCGGATCGGCCATCGCTACCCTGAGGATACCATCTTCGATCTTCAGGGGAACAAACTTCGACTGTCTCATAAACTTCACAGAGATGCTGTCTATGACAACCGCTTCTACGGGGTATTCCTGAAAAGATATATACATTGGATTGTTTCTCTCCACAAACAGGTTAAAGATGTTTCAAACGATATGGCAATCGTGACACAAATTGTAAAGCAAATATTATGCCTAAACGTATACGGGGTCAAGTTTTTATGTCTGGCTATGCCTGTACCCGCTAGAGGTCATGGCATGAGAATCAGATTAATGCAGTAAGAAATTTATTCACAGGCATTATACTTTTTGCAAGGATTCTTTACACGTATATGGTATTTTTTACAACTTTGCGTTACCAGGAAACCCTGGGGGCACCCATACTCACCGTTTTTTTAATTTGACATGGTGTGTCACCACTGTTACACTTAGCCTTAATTTCATCCGGAGGTAAAGATCATGCCATCTCAAAATCCACGTATAAATGTAGTCCTGAACAATTTACTTTACCATGATGTCCAGCTTCTGGCAGAAAAGGATAACGTCTCATTGTCCGCTAAGGTCAGAGATTTGCTCAAAGAGGCCATGGAGATTCAAGAAGATATCGCCCTTTCCGGATTTGCCGAAAAAAGGGAAAAATCATGGAATGATTCTAAGGCGCTAAACCATGATGATGTATGGTCTTAAGATCCGGCTCTTGTGAAAAGGCAATGGCATACAAACTCAAATACCATCCGGACGTTAAAAAATCCGACCTGCCTGAAATTGATGCTAAAAACAGGGGCATGATCAAGAGAGCCATCGAGGATCGCCTTGCCACGCAACCTGAAGCCTATGGGAAACCGTTGCAAAGAACCCTTAAAGGATACTGGAAGTTGAGAGTCGGAGATTACCGTGTTGTTTTCAAAGTTTCCGGTGATGAGATTTTAATTCTCGGTATAATCCATCGGAAAGAAGTTTACAGACTCATCAAGAAACGGATAAAAGCTTAAAATCCCTTTC
>CAZRUU010000069.1:0-6838 GCA_964603235.1 uncultured Syntrophaceae bacterium
ATTAAATGACACAATCAAGGCAGGCCAGCCAGCTTGAGCGGGGTTCAGCACAACAATTGACTAATAGCACGGTACCTATATAATCGTAAGTCATAATCCAATCCCCGACCTCGACCTCATTTATCAACATCTTTAAACAAATCCTTCACTCCGGCCTTCACAAGCGCGGGGTTAAAATATAGCTTAATCTTTTTTGTGCCTCTGGCATCGACAAATGTGCTTTCAAAGGTCAAATCGACCTTTTTCAAGACCTTTATACTTTTATCTGTCAGTATGAAGTGGTAGTTCAGTGCTCCAAATAAGAGGCAACCCCCAATGATAATTACAATCAATATTCTTTTCATAATGAAACCCCCATTAATTTAAGACGGCAAAGTCGCGGTCTCTGTTCCTGCACTTAGAAAATTAACCTATGACTCGAAATTACATATACTTTCATTACCTTTACTGTAATGGGCAGTGTTGCTCTGTTAGTAAAGTTGAGCCTGTTCTTTAAAATTATAGGATGAGCCTTTTTCGTAGTCAATTGTTCTGTGGCTAATGCCATTCGCAGCAATGCTTTGATTAATCTCGGATGTAAAGGAATAAGAACCCGTAAGCTGGAATCTTACGAGTTCAAAATAAGAGGAAAATGATCTTAAAGAATGTACATCGGGTATATAATTATCAAGAATATTCCGGCATTCAGGTCCAAGCCGGATGAAATATTAGCTGAAGAGTCCCTCCTTTTCGAATCTGTTTATATCATCATCCGTATATCCCAATTCAAACATCACTTCTCTTGTGTGCGTTCCGGCGGACACCCCGGCTGTTTTGTATTCCTGACACGTCTCTGAAAACTTGATAGGATTGGCAATCTGTCGCACCGTTCCACCCGTCGGAAGATCAACCTCAACAACCAACTCTCTCTCTTTAGCATGATCATCCGTCAGCGCCTCGGAGAGGGATAACACCGGATCGACACAGGCATCCGTCTTGTTAAATATGCCCATCCACTCGTCCCTGTTTTTCGTCAAAATAATTTCCCGTATCTGCCGCTTGGTTTCCCGGACATCATCGGGGAAAATACCTCCCTGAATCAAGTCGGGGCGACCAATCGCTTCGCAGAAAGCGGCAAAAAACTTCTGCTCCATACCGCCGAAGCTTATGTGCTCCCCATCACCTGTCTCGTAGAAATCACAAACACAGCCCCCATTCAGGAAATGTTCCTCGCGCCCCGGTTCCTTTCCGTCAACGAGAAAAGCGTTACCCGCCAGGATATTGAATGCAATAACACCGTCGTTAATCGAAATATCAATGTGCTGTCCCCTGCCCGTCGTATGCCGGGAGATCACCGAAGCGAGTATGCCGATAACAGCGTTGGCTGAGCCGGACGCAACAGCAGCGATCGGTATGCCCATAAGGCTCGGCCCTTCTTTTTGTTTTCCCGAATACGACATGACCCCGGAACGCGCCAGAAAGTTGATATCATGCCCCGCCCTGGCGTTATGAGGACCTGTTTGGCCATAACCGGTCAGG
Organism: uncultured Syntrophaceae bacterium; assembly: GCA_964603235.1. Classification (GTDB taxonomy): domain Bacteria; phylum Desulfobacterota; class Syntrophia; order Syntrophales; family UBA2210; genus UBA2210. Next base: position 1,519 of record CAZRUU010000069.1, read on the forward strand.
GAACAATAGATAAGAGCGGGGTTGACTTTTCTGAGGGCCGCATATCCAAATCCCAGGTTATCCATGACTCCCGGACGAAACTGTTCTATCAGAATATCATAGTCGGATATTAATCCGTGAATGATTCGTACCGCTCTCGGATCCTTGAGGTTCAATGTCATGCATCGTTTTCCCCGCCCGACAAAGGCTGCGCTGAATGAGATATCAGTACCAGGAATGAAGGGGGGGCCTAATGCCACCATGTCCGGACGTGAACCAGAGATAACCCGGAGCACATCGGCACCCATGTCTGCAAGATTCATGGTCGCATGAGATCCAGGCATAAGAGTTCTAAAATCAAGTATTTTTAAACCATTAAGCGCTCCCGGCATATCAGATATCTCCTCAGACTATCTCTTCGTATACATTTCTCTCGGGGTCATCGTTGCTGTCCATGACGACCTGACCAATATCTCTCGTGCCGCCCATGTAGTCGTAAAGTGTATGGCTATCAATCCCGGAATGATTATGAACCCGTAAAATCACTGCAGCAGGGGGCCCAATTCACCAAACATTGTCATAAGCTGATCAAAGTATTTCGGATTTTCGAGACTCATAATCTTGTCCCAATTCTCCATAATCTCCTCGGGAGCGGGGATTCTCTCACCATCCGAGAGTATCGTGCCTGGACCGGTCATTATCGCGCTCCTGCTGTAATAACCAAGAATGGCATTGATCATAACTCCGGAGTCATCACACTGCTCGGAACACATGTAGAGTACCAGAGGGGTGATGAAATCCGGTTTCATCCTGGCAAAAAGGTCGGGCGGCAAGACATCTTCCGTAAGCCGTGAAGCGGCAAGGGGAATCAGAACATTGGTTTTGATGTTATACTTAGCTCCCTCAAACTTAAGCACATTAGCAAACCCGGCAAGAGCCATCTTTGCCGAAGCGTAGTTGCTCTGACCGAAGTTCCCGAACAGGCCGGCGCCTGAGGTCGTCATGATGATCCTTCCATACCCGTTCTCACGCATATTTATAAAGGCAGGTCTCGTAACACAGTAGGCCCCCTTCAGGTGGACGTCCACAACGGCGTCCCAGTTTTCTTCCTCCATTTTATGGAGGGCACCATCCCGGAGAATACCCGCATTATTCACAAGTATGTCAACCTTGCCGAATGCGTCGATGGCCGTCTGGACAATATTTTTTCCCCCTTCAACGGTTGCCACGTTATCATAGTTCGGTACCGCCTCACCGCCAAGTGCTTTTATCTCTTCAACAACCTTGTTTGCCGCCGCGTTATCCGACCCGACTCCATCCCTTGTGCCGCCAAGATCATTTATCACCACCTTTGCCCCTCTCTTCGCAAATTCAAGGGCGTGACATCTACCCAGACCGGAACCGGCACCGGTTACAATAGCAACTCTACCTGTAAAATCAATCTTCGACATATTACGTGTTCCCCCTTTATCATCCCCGTTAATTCCTGTTCGGCAGAGACGCCTCGAAATGACCCGTTATCTTGACATCTTCGTTTTCATCCCTGGCTACAACCTCACAGAAAATAATGTTTTCCCCATTTTCAACGCGCTTATCCATCACTTTGCCGGTAATGCTGATAGTACTTCCCGGTTTCGTCATCCCGGAAAAGCGCACTCCAAATTTTTTCAGGTATTTCTTGGGAACCCAACCGGTGATAGCCTGCCCTGCAAATCCCATGATCAGCATGCCATGCGCTATGACACCATCCTTCATGCCAACCGCCCTGGCAAAGTCATCGTCTGTATGGAGAGGATTGAAATCGCCTGACGCCCCCGCATACATTACATGTTGGAGCTTCTGTATAGGGCCTTTAACCAGTTCGGGCATGTCATCTCCCACATGGATATCTTCATAAAATAGTTTCTGTGCCATGACAATCCTCCTATTTCCTCTCAATTATCAGCGACCTCGACTTCGCGACATCTTCGCCCCTCTGGTTTTTGTACAGCACTTCCAGGGTAACCATATCCATTCTGGAGCCGGACTTGCTCTCTTTTTCTTCGATGTTTGTCACCTTGGGCGTTCCGGTTATGACATCTCCCGGATATATCTGCCGGTAATATTCGTATTCTTCCTCACCGTGCAGCAGCATCATAAAATTGATCTTCAGATCGTTAATAATAGCAGGCATCTTGTCACACCACATCATGGGGACGATTAGGAATGTCGGAGGAGCGGGGGTATCTTTATACCCTTCAGCGACAGCCGCTTCTTTATCCAGATAGATAGGATCAGGATCACCGATCGCTTTCGCAAGCTCTCTGATTTTGCCCCGTTCCACCTCCCACGTGATCGGCGAATACTCCGTGCCGACTTTTGATAAATCAGCCATAGATTACCTCCTTTTTGGGTGCATCCTTACATTATGCACCATACTTGCCGACAATGGCGATACTGCACACGTTCATAAAGGGAAATCCGCCCAGATTGTGCGTCAGACCAATCTTTGGATCCTTCAGCTGACGATCACCTGCTCTGCCATGCAGCTGCAGGTACATTTCATACAGCATGCGCAAACCGGACGCCCCGATGGGATGTCCAAAACATTTCAGGCCTCCATCCACCTGACATGGGACACCGCCGTCAAGATCATAGAAACCATCCATAATGTCTCTGGGCGCCTGGCCCCTTTCCGATATATGCAGATCCTCCATGGTGACAAGCTCAGTGATGGAGAAACAGTCATGTACCTCCATCATACTTATCTCTTCCCTCGGATTCTTTATGCCCGACTCTTTATAGGCTGCCGTACTTGCCTTCGACGTCGTAATAAAATGAGCCCCATCCCAATCATAGGCAAATTCAGTTCCATTGCTCAGCGAAAGCTGCAGGGCCTTAACTGAAACAAGATCTTTTTTACCAAGAGATTTTGCAATCTCCGGCGTCGTGACTATTGCACAGGCGGAACCGTCACTTACGCCGCAGCAATCAAACAATCCCAGAGGATAGGCAATTTGGGGAGCATTAAGAACCTGCTCCTCGGTCACAACCTTTCTCAGATGCGCCTTCGGGTTAAGTGCCCCGTTTGCATGGCTCTTTACCGAAACGTGTGCCAGGGCCTTCCTGACTTCATCTATATCAAGGCCGTACCTCGCCGCATATCCGGTAGCCAGCATCGCAAAAGCGCCCGGCGCCGTCATGTTTGCCATCCAGAGCTGATTCACTACCCCCATTAAAGAGTTGAATTCCGGCAGGCCACCGTACCCTATGTCTTTCAACTTCTCGACACCAATCGCAAGTGCTATGTCACAGGCGCCGGATGCTACCGCATATACCGCGCCCCTGAACGCTTCCGTTCCGCTCGCACAATAATTCTCCACACGCGTTACAGATATATTCGGGAGACGCAGCGCCATGGACGCGGGAAGAGCGCTTTTTCCTACGCCTGCTTCATCAAAACAGTTCCCAAGCCAGGCGGCCTGAATATCCTTTCTCTCCAGTCCCGCATCCTCCAGACATTCCTGGAATGCCTCAACCATCAGTTCCTCGGAACCGTCATTCCACCTTTCACCGAACTTTGTACATCCCATTCCAATTATTGCCACTTTATCTCTGATTCCCGTTGCCATTACGCGTCACCTCCTCTCGCCTGGGGTATAGCCTTCCAGAAATACCCTGTAAAGCCATGCCTTTCATCAAAATACCGTTTCCTGAAAGACATCTTCACCTTCATCCCCACCTTTATCTGATCCAGGTCACAATCAGTGAAATCAAGCATGGTTCTTCCGCCTCCGTCATATCCTATCAAACCGTATATGGCAGGCGGATCAACGGATGCTGCAAGCATATCTCCGGTAAACATCAAAATCTCGGCCTCTTTATCCGCAAATTCATATTCATCAAATTCGTTTACAGCCCAGCAATCGGGGTTCACGCAGACCGGCATCGCGGGGAATTGTGGTGTTCCACATTTCCTACACTTTGCGCCCACCAAACCGAGCAGCATTTTTCGTTTTCTCCACAGAACCGTAAGCGCGCTGCTCGGGTTGGCCTCGCCCCTGATTCCCAGATCGGCAGCGATGAGGTCTCTGAACTTTGAATATCTTTGATAGCTTGCCAGTTCAGCCCTGTTTGCGAGAGATCCCTTAATACCATTCGGACCTTTGAAGTCTTTTATCCTGTCAGTCACTTCAAACGCCATGACATCACATCCCTGACCAAAGCTTGCCAGCAACAACTTATCGCCTGGCTTTGCCTCCTCCAGTGCTGACACAAACATGACAAATGGATGAGCTGTGCCGGTATCACCGCAGACTGCGTGCATATTGTTATGTACGTTTTCTTTGTTTATACCAAGCTTTCCTGCAATGCCCTTATGTGTGCCTCCAAAATAACAGGGATATATTACCTTGTCGAAATCCCCTATCTTCATCCCTGTCTTTTCCAGGAAACCTCCGATTGCCTGAGGGATAATCTTTCCATAGCCTTCATCCCTCTGCCATCTTTCTTCCCAGCCATAATCGAATTCCTTGCCGGCACCTCTGTAATGATCTATGAAATCACAGTTAACAGAGTGGCTGCCCTTGAACTCCGCTATGACATCATCCTTTCCGAACAGCAAAGCCGCTGCTCCGTCACCAAAGAACATTTCAACCATGGTGGCCATCTTTGTCCTGCGTTGATCGGACGCCACCACAAGAACACTGTTCTTATTGCCTGCTTCGATGGATTCCAGCGCTGAGATTGCAGCTGTCGTCCCGGCCTTTATGCACGAGGTAAAGTCGGCGTTTGAAACTCCATCTTCTTTCATATTAAGAGCCGCAGCGACGATCCCCGCATTGAGCCGATCGGCAAAGGGAAGCGTCGTGGACGCGAGGCTGACACCATCCAGGCTCTTCCTGTCTCTGCCTGTCATGCAGTCTCGAGCCGCGGTGACTGCCATGCTGACGGCATCCTCATCCCAGTTGGCAACCGATTTCTCTCCACCGGCAACCGCCATGATAACGGGGGAATACCAGGCCATATCCTGGACTATCGTCTTCCTGCTCAACCTGTACCGTGGTATATACCCACCATAGGACGTAATACCAATCATAAAAAATCCCTCCTTTCTTGTTGTATATCTCCGGTATTATTGTAAAAAGCTCCACCATGCCGACACGCCGGCATAGTGGAGCTTTCAAGTAACTTAAATTTGCAAATGCGCTGTAAGTAGTTCATGTTTTTAACATTTGTCAATGCCTGATCTCTTTAATTATTTTTCTTTTTTTATTCTCTGTATGTGACCACGGCCCAGACCTTTTACTTCGCAGCCAAGTTCAAAGTATTTCCTGATCTGGTCGTCGTCGAGAATGCCGAA
>CAZRUU010000070.1:0-6787 GCA_964603235.1 uncultured Syntrophaceae bacterium
GAATGCCGATATCGCCATGTATCAAGCCAAGGAAGCGGGACGGGACCGATACCAGCTCTACAACAAGGCATGAGGATGCGATACCATTGCATTGCTTGTTCAAAGATTTTCAACTTGAAGATGACGGATTTCAAAAGGTAATCGTTATTTTTCCCTTTGAATAAAATCATTTGTTTGTAGATACCGTTCTTGTCAAGCGCAAGCTGGTTTATAATTTGGATCGTACTTTTTGCCGGATTTCAGGACTCCTCCCAGGCTCGATCCAGGATCTACCGGAGTGACAACTTTTTACAGATACATCAGAATTGGTGGGCTCGGAAAATCTGTTTCCCCGCTGTTTCGCGCGAGTAAATCACCGATGTCATCCAGAATCTAACTTTGACTTTCTACGCTTTTCGCCTTATACGGAGAGGAGTTTGCCCGCTTCGATGCATCTGTCCCAGAAGTCATTTGCTCCCTTCAACATTAAGTCTTTGGGGAGATAATCCCGTGCAACGTCGTCAAGAACCTGCGGTGACAATGTGCCTTTTTCCACAAGTTCTCTTCCGGCACGGCGCGTGGTTTCTCTTATCTCTTTTATCTGTTTGGGAATAATCTCTTCCAGGTTGAAGATGAAACTTGACGGCCGCACTACCGCTCCCACAAAACGGGACTGCATGTTGCGGCAAATGCGCGCTACGTGATCGATGAGCCCGTCGAAATTATCCCGTTCATAGAAACCGCATACACTGACCAGGACGACATCAGCAGGACTTCTCCCGTCCCTCGGCGGATGGCGATAGTGTCCATCCACAAGTTCGAAATGGGGATCGACGAGCGGTATCATGCGATCCAGAAATGTCTTTGTCTGGGCGGTCATTCCGTCCACGTAAAGAGGGGTTCCTATCACGACACAGTCGGCCTGGCGCACCTTTTCTGTAAGTTCCGGCATATCATCCTTGTGAATGCATACACCGGGGGTCTTCACCCAGCAGTTGAAACAGCCAAGGCAGTAGTTTATCTTTTTCTTCTGCAGGAAAACCGTTTCCACTTCCGCGCCTGCCTCGCGGGCCCCTTCAAGAAAATTCTCCAGCAGTATATGGGTCATCCCCTTTTTCATGTTTGGACTTCCGTTTACCGCGAATATCTTCATTAGTTGTCTCCTTTTGTGTATGCCGGGCAATGAATATCTCACCCGTGTCTTATTTTCATGATTATGATGTACAGGGTAAAACTGACTCCTATGCCATTCCCCACTATTACCGGGATCGAATGTATCAGCAGGCCGTAAATGAGCCACAGGAAAAGGCCGCTTGCCAGCGTCCCGAATGCACTCAATGACAGGTCGGAGGTCTTTTTCGTGCGATATATTTTGACAACCTGGGGCGTCATGGACACCGCGCATATAAACGCCGCCGAAAATCCGATTATCTCAGCTATGCTCATAGATATTCCTTCATGTCTTTTTTTTCGAGGCGTTCCACAACCTTTCGGACATCCTGTGAAGCCCCTCTTTTGCAGATGAGAAGTGAATCCTCTGTTTCCACTACAATAAGGTCTTTCACCCCGATCAGCGCCACCATTTTTTGAGGACTGTATATTAGAGAATTCGAGGTGTCCAAGTTTATAACCTCTCCCTTTGTCGCGTTGCCCATTTCGTCTTTATACATGACATCCCACAGGGCATCCCAGCTTCCTATGTCATTCCATCCGAAATCCCCCTCTATCATGAATACATCGCGTGTCTTTTCCATTACGCCATAATCTATGGAAACCGATTTTATATCCCGATATATTTCAGAAAGTACATTCTTCTCATGTTCCGTGCCGATGGATTCTTCTATCGTCAGAAGACCCTCGTACAGATCAGGGATCAGACTTTTTGTCACGTTTAATATAGCGGATGCCTTCCATATGAACATTCCGCTGTTCCAGAAGAATCTTCCATCTTTGAAAAACGCCTCCGCGGTTGCAGGATCCGGTTTCTCACGGAACGACTCTACTTTATATATCCTGGTTTTTCCTATGATATCGGCAATCTCGCCCCTTTCCATATATCCATACCCTGTCTCGGGCCATTCGGGTTTTATGCCTATGGTAACGAGGCAATCATCTCTCTCCGCCATTTCGCGCGCGATAGTGAGTGATGCGAGGAAGCTGTTCGTATCCGCGATGAGATGATCAGAGGGAAGCACAAACATGACGGCGTCAGGACTCCGTTTTCTTATGTGTATTGCGGCAAGACCTATGCATGGCGCGGTGTTTCTTCCCACCGGTTCAATCAGTATGTTTTCGGACGGGAGTTCCGGAAGCTGCTCTCTTATCTCATCGGAATGGCTTGCGCTGGTGACAATCAGGACATTTTCTTTTCCCACGAGAGGAATCACTCTGTCCACTGTGTACTGTATGACACTTTTCTCGCCTGTAATGTTCAGCAGGTGCTTCGGTTTCTTTCCTCTGCTTAGGGGCCAGAACCTGGTTCCCTTTCCTCCAGCCATAATTACCGCATACATACCGTTTCTCCCTGGTTTTGATCTTAAGGTTGGCCTGTCTCAACTTTGAGAGCTATAAGTGATTGATTTATATCCATGATAAACAAGATGAGAGAGACAATTAATGACAGCATACAACCAATAAAAAGGATAATTACCAGCCACACGTTTTCAAGATTCAGGAGCACCGTAATAAACAGTACGATGATGAGAATCGCAGTCAGAAGTAAACTGATCGAAGCAAAAATGATGGCCGATCGAATTAATCTTGCTCTTCTTGACAAGATTGTAAGCTGAACGTTTATCGCTTCACGATCATTACTCGCTGATTCGCGAAGCTCTCGCCAGAGAAATCTTGACCGGTCGACGACTCGACCAAGGCGGTTTGTCATGCTAAGCAAAAGAAGACCTACTCCGGAAATAAGAATCACCGGCCCAATTGCTATCTGCAGGACTGGTATAAATTCACTTATAGAAACGTTTGGCATAAATAATCCTTGCTGAAATCTGACACCATTCTCAATGGTGCGGCAGCATCCGCTATTACTAAAGATATATTAAAAACTTAAAAGCTCTCCCAATATCCTGGAAAACAGTTTCGGATTTTCTAATTGCGGGCAGTGGCCGACATTTTCTAAAATTCGCAATCTGCAGCCGTTTATTTTCTTGTGAGCATATTCTGCCATCTGGTAAGGGAAAAGTGTATCCTCTTTTCCCCATATAATATTAACCGGAATGGTTATTTTACCGAATAAATTATTTAAAGTAAGCGCTGGTTTGTTGGCCGTTAATCCACCGAGAGATTTTTCATCGAAAGTATCGTACAGGATTTTTTTGTACCAATCGTGATTATCAATCATCTCTTTAATTAAATATTCTTTTACAAAGTTTGGTATCTTGATTTGATTAAAGAAGATCCGCCCTCTGAATACCTCATATTCCTGTTCAGATTTAATCAAAAAAGGGCACTCATCTCCGAGAACCTCTTCATAGAAGGTATTGTAATTATTTAATACAAAGCCGGCAGAATCGATCAGCGTCAGCGACTTTACTTTTTCCGGATGCCTCGCAGCCAGATGAGCACTGATTGTGCCTCCCATTGAAGCACCTGCCAAATGTACTTTTTCTATATTCAGCGATAGAAGAAACTCCTCAAACCAAAGGATATAATCCGTTATTCCATGCTGACGGTCATGATGCTTTTCGCTGCCGCCAAATCCCGGAAGCTCAGGCATGATAATATCATAAGTTCTGGATAATGTTTTTGCAGCATAATAAAAGCTTTCCTTTCTATCACTAAACCCGTGAAGATATAAGATTGTCTCTTTCTCCCCCTGCCGAATTTCATCCCAGGAAATATTAACTTCGCCGCTAAACATCTGACTTTTTACACCCAGAGTTTCCCCCATGGATTTCAGATGTCGATCCATCAAGAATTTTCCGATAAATGCTTTAATTTTAAATGGGTTCATTTGAAACCTTAAGTCTTGTTTTACATTTTTTTGAGTAACCATGACACATAACATAAAACTCACAGTGAGCCCGCTTTCCGGGCGATCCGGTGGAACGATTGGCTATGTATCGATTACTTCCAGTCCCAATAACTCCACCATCGGGTCGAAATCTCTGTCGTCATGCAACAATGGTAGCTGGTAGTGAATACAGAAAGTTCCAATCATGACGTCTATGGTCTTCCTCACAGTCACGCCTTTTCTCCTCAGAAGCCTATAGTTCATCGCGCTTTCTAAAGCCAATGCCTGTCCGCCCATTGGCATAAATGGGAGGCGCAAGAGAAGATCCTTCGCAATCTTGAACTCCTTATCGCTTTGAAATCCCTGAAGTACTTCTGTCAGGATAAGATCGCCTAGTATAGTGGGTGTATTTCCGAGTGAAGAATCCAGCCAGTCCGTCTGCGCCGTTTCGTTGCCGTTGAAGTAGTCGATCCAGACAGACGAATCGATGAGAATCATTTATCTAACCTCATCTCGTCGAGACTGCCAGTCCACTTGAGTTTTCCTCGAAAACCCTTGATTTCTTTTTGGCCTTTCACTTGCACCAACAATTTTAACCCCTCTTCTATGGTATCCTTTTTTGTTTTCATGCCGGATACTTTGAGGGCGGATTCCATCAGATTGTCATCAATGACTACATTCGTTCTCATTTCCTGCCTCCTGTGTGTATCAATTGTTTATATCATACACATTAATGAGACTATTTGGAAGATTTATTTTTTTAGAGCGCCCAATGGTGAACTTGCTTGCCGTTACAGATCGGTTGGCTGGAATGGATGTAAGCAAGGCGAGACATGATGCCTAACGCTAAGACTCTTCTGCTGGTTCAACTTCCTCTGAGAAGGGGATACTCAGCTCATACGCCCCCTCTCTGACAACAGCGTGCATGGGGAAGGGCACTTTTTCAAACACCTTGAGCATGGGTTTGTTTTCGGTGAGGACATCCGCCGTAAATCCCTCTATGCCGCGCTTTCTTGCTATTTTTATTAATGTTTCAAGCAGGAATGATCCGATTCCTGAGCCCTGAAATTTTTCGTCGACGATAAACGCCACGTCTGCGTATGGGCTGTCCTTTGAAAGCGCGTATCTTCCCTCAGCAATAATGCTTTCGATTCCCGATTCTTTAATGATTCCAACGATTGACATAATGTGGCGGTAGTCAACATTTACATATTCCTGCATCGCTGTATGCGGCATGGTTTTTATCGGGCTGAAGTAGCGGTAATAGACTGCCCGGTCGGAGAAGCGATAGAAGAGGTTCCGCATGTCTTCTTCATCCGAAGGTTTTATTACGCGAAAATGAACAGAGATATCTTCCTTGAATACATGTGTGCACGATATGTCCGCCGGGTAAAGATGGCTGGATTCAGTGAGGTATATCTGGTCGGAATAGAGGATATTTGCCTCTTTTGCCGTGCGCACCAGTTCCCCGCGGTCGTCCGGATGTGCTATATCGATTAGCGCGAGCGCACGTTCACGTGTACTCCTGCCCCTCATTGAAGCCACGCCGTATTCAGTTATGATCAGGTCCAGAGATTCCCTGTTTGTGAACTGGTGGGGAAAATCTTCCACTGAGAGCAATATATTGGATTTTCCCTCAAGATTGCGGCTCGGCAGGGCGAAGATGCTCCTGCCACCCTTTGAAAGAGCGGCCCCTGTAAACACCTCTTGTGCCTCACCCGGACCGGGGCTTACGTTGCCTTTGCCTATATGGAGGGCGATGTTGCCGGTCAGGTCCACCTTTCTTGCCGGAAGAATGGCGATAAAACGGTTGTTCAGGCCCATGCTGCTGGGATTGCTGACTACGTCTATCCCCTGAAACTCCACGAGGGGATTATGGTTCAGCCACTTCATTAGTTCAGGTGTCCCAATTGCATATGCTGCCACGCTTTTATGCCTGAACAGGCCTTTGTTCCTGTTTGTGACGGCACCCGATTTTATGAGATCCATAAGAGCGTCCGTTATCATGAAAGACTGGATTCCCAGATTTCGCTTGTGTGCAAGATGTTTGGCAAGCGCCTCAAACAATGGTCCTATGAAGAATGCAACGCAACTGCCATCTTCCACTATAGAAGCTACGTTTGCCGCAACTTTGTCGAATACACTATCAGCCGGCCATCTGGGGAAAAAGATGGGAGGCTCTGTAGAGTGTATGAGATATGCAAAGTCGTTTATATGTACAACCGTGTCTCCGTGTGTGCATGGTATGTGTTCATTGATTTCACCTACAGCGATGGATGCATGCTCCATAGCATACCGAGCAACATCTATAGACACTCCGAAACTGCAGAACCCAGCCTCATCCGGGGGGGAAATTTGTATAAATGCCGCGTCAACGTCAATAATTCCTGATTTAAACAGCTTGGGAATCTGAGAGTTTCGGCTCGGAATAAGATCCACTCTGCCGGCAGTGACTGCCTCGCTGGCCACCCAGCCGGAGAAAAATGTCTTGAGACGATATTTTCTTGAGTAACGTTCGTCAGCAGGAAGGGCATCTCCCAAACTCAAAAGTTGGATAAGCTTCAGGTCACGCAGGTTATTCGCATCGGAGGCCATAAGGTGTTTCACCAGTGTGCGTGGTTCAGCCACACCGGTTCCCAGAAAAATATTCATTCCCGGTTTTATCTCATTCAATACCTCTTCAGGTGATACTATTTTGTCTTTCCATTGAGGCGGAATCGTGTAAGACATGGGTTTTCTACTCCTTGTACTTTATTTCTTTAGGTTTCTTCCTGGAACCGCTATACAGGTCGTATCCGAAAAGCCTGCATTCAATATTGCTATTGTAGAAAGGAGTTCTTGTCT
>CAZRUU010000071.1:0-6776 GCA_964603235.1 uncultured Syntrophaceae bacterium
TGGAGGCGGACGATATTATAGCCACACTGGCCGGAAAGGTGGCATCCCGAAACGGCACTGTCATCATACTTTCAACAGACAAGATGTTTCTGCAGCTTGTTTCAGACCTGATAGTAGTGCGTGATCATTTTCAAAGAGTGGACATGGATAAGACATACGTAATGGGAAAACTGCACGTACAGCCCGATCAACTGGTGGATCTCTTCGCACTAACGGGATATGCTACCAACAACATAACCGGTGTCCCAACCGTAGGTCCTAAAACAGCCGCCAAGCTGCTGAACGAGTTGGAAAACCTGGATAATATACTGTCAGTTGCCTATACCATCAAAGGCAAGCTGGGCGAGATGTTGTACAAACATGCCGGGGAGGCGCGCTTATCACGGTCTCTGGTACGCCTGAAAGACGATATAGAACTGGGCCTGAACCTGAAATCATTTCGATATACGGGTCAATGAAAACATCAATAGGCGCAGCGGCTCTTAAAATTCTGACAAAACATTTTGACACAAACAAAGAATCATGCGAAAAGTGAGCGTCAGTTATGTTCATAACCGGATAATGAGTTATCCGGTAGAATTTGTCCTCTGGAAAAAATCATGAAAAAAGATATCAAACTGACCTTCTGGGGTGTACGAGGAACTTTGCCAGTACCAGGCCGAGGCACAGTAAGGTACGGGGGAAATACATCCTGCGTCAGCATAGAGTTCCCGAAAGATAATTTCTTCATCTTCGACGCCGGAACCGGAATAAAGGAACTGTCAAATTGCCTAATGTTTGAAAGGCGTACACTCACAAAGGCCATGATATTTATATCGCATCCCCACTGGGATCATATAAACGGTCTCCCTTTTTTCGCACCTCTGTATACAAATGGATACAAGTTTGAAATCTGCGGCCCGTCTAGTGTAGATATGTCCATGCAAAAATTGATATCAGGGCAAATGGACGGTGTATATTTTCCAATAAATATAAAGGAATTTACCGAGGGAGTCTCCTTCCGCAATCTTGAAGAAGAAAGCTTCAATATAGACACAATAAAGATACAAACAATGTTCCTGAATCACCCAGGGCAATGCCTGGGTTATCGTCTGGATTACAGAAACAGATCCATCTGTTATGTCACGGATAATGAAATTTACCCGGAGTCCAGCAGGCTCTACAGCGAAAGCTATATAAACAAACTGACAGACTTTGTCTCAGATACCGATGTACTGATAACCGACTGCACATACACGGATGAGGAATATGAAGGGAAAATCGGATGGGGTCATTCATCGGTAAATCAGGTAGTGGAGTTGGCCGACCGTGCCAGGGTAAAGAATCTGTACCTGTTTCACCACGACCCTGATCAGACAGACGATGATATAGACAACAAGCTGAAAATGGCACAGTCTATATTAGAAAAAAAAGGATCCTCCACCATATGCGCCGCACCAAAGGAGAAAGAATTTTTCTACATCTAAGGAAGAAGCGAGTGCGTCAATCTTCTCATCTCAATACTTTGGATAAATGACAAGATCCCTTAAATACCAACTGTTTCGCAACGTGTAGTGAAGAAACCACACGCCTCTGCAGGATGTAAGAACCATGAAATTCAGCGTTAAGTTCTGGATAGGAATAGTACTGCTGACAACGAATCAGCCGCTTGGCTGGGGAGCCATGCTGGTATGTGATTTTATCGCTATAAATAAACAGAATGAGTTCTTCTTCTCTCTTGGAATAGCGCTATATGCCCTGAGCTGGGGAATGCTGGGCCTCGGAGCATTGCTGGCGGGCCCGGAAGGAATTCGCTATTCCCGTCTTCTACTGAAGAAGCTCCGGGAGCGTTTCTCACTCCTTTTCAGGGAGAAAAAGAGTGAGGAGTAAAGAAAAAATTCTCATAATCTTCTATAATCCCTTTAATTCCCTCAACCCGGAATCAGAAAGGCAAATATTTGATTTTGAGTGTTTACTGTCTAATTAAAAACGCTGTCACAAAAACCGGAAAAACAGAATTTGAAATAGCGCTTTCTTTTTTTTCGTGGTTTCGTGATCATTCCTGATTTTTCAACATTTTTGCAAGAACTTTACAACTAAGGAACTCCTTTAAAATCTGATTAGTCCATCTGTTTTCTGAGAAAGGCAGGCGTTTCAAAATCCGGGTTATCGTCATCATTTATCATTCCCATCCTGACAACAACATGCTTTTCCCCTGTCTTCTCATCTCTGTTCCTTATGAAGGTGGGCTTCGCAAGGTCTTCCCTTCTCTTAGAATAGCCTGACGTGCTGGGAATCTCAGGCGCCCTCTCATAATTTCGCCCTTTTGGATCAAACCCCGTTGCGATCACGGTGATACGTATCTCATCCCCCATACTGTCATCAATAACCGTCCCGAATATGATATTTGCATCTTCGTTGGCCTCGGACTGTATCAGAGATGATGCCTCATTTACCTCAAAAAGTGTCATCTCAGGTCCTCCTGTTATGTTGAGAAGCACACCCCGGGCCCCCTGAATAGAGTTATCTTCCAGCAGGGGAGAAGAAATTGCCTTCTGCGCGGCTTCAATAGCCCTGTTATCACCACTGGCCACACCGGTACCCATAAGGGCCAGTCCCATCTCGGACATAATGTTCTTTACGTCAGCGAAATCAAGGTTGATCAATCCGGGGACCATGATAAGATCAGAAATACCCTTAACTCCGTTATAGAGGATATCATCGGCCTTCTTGAAGGCATCCGGCAAAGACATGCTTCTGCCGCTGATGCTCAGAAGCCTTTGATTCGGAACCACAATAAGCGTATCAACCATATCTCTCAGTTCGGCGAGACCTTCCTCCGCCTGCCTCTCTCTTTTCTTTCCCTCAAACTGAAACGGCTTTGTGACTACCGCGACGGTAAGCGCACCCAGCTCTTTCGCGATTTCCGACACAATCGGCGCTCCACCCGTTCCGGTACCACCACCTAGACCCGCTGTCACAAAAACCATGTCCGCTCCTGTCAGGACTTCCCTCAACCTGCCTTCAGATTCGATGGCAGCCCTCTTACCCACTTCAGGGTCGGACCCGGCGCCAAGACCCTTTGTAATCTCAGCGCCTAACTGCACTTTTATGGGGGCTCTTGATGCTACCATAGCCTGAGAATCCGTATTTGCCACGATAAAATCCACTCCACTGAGATTATAAGCAATCATCATGTTGACGGCATTCCCTCCGCCACCTCCTACACCGATAACCTTGATCTGCGCGGTATTGCTTTTAGCGCCACCTTTTACTAATTCAAACATTTTTATACCCTCCCTTCTTAGAAGAAATCGTTAAACCATCTTTTTATTTTTTTTGTCAGGTTGCCCAGTATATTCTTTTCACTTTTCTTTACGGCATAATCAGAGTGGTCTTTGCTCCCATGGACAACCAGCCCCACTCCCGTCGCATACATTGGGCTGTTAATTATATCTGTAATACCTCCCACACCCACTGGACATCCCTTTCTTACCGGTGTATTGAATATCTGCTCTGCCAGCTCAGTTATCCCCTCAAGAATTGCAGTTCCCCCCGTAAGCACAACACCGGCACCCAACATGTCTTCATAATCGGATTTGACGATCTCCCTGTGCGCAAGACCGAGAATCTCTTCCAGCCGCGGTTCGATGATCTCTCCCAGCATCTGCCTCGAAACAGTTCTCGGGTCTCTTCCGCCTACGCTTGGAACTTCTATGACTTCATTCTGGGGTATCATCGGGATATATGTACAGCCATATTTTATCTTTATCTTTTCAGCTTCCATCACCGGGGTTCGCAGACCTACAGATATATCGCCGGTAACATAATCGCCCCCGAGAGCCAGGACAGCTGTATGTTTAATGCTCCCCTCCGCAAACACCGCGATATCAGTGGTACCGCCACCGATATCGATCAGCGCAACACCCAGTTCCTTTTCGTCCTGACTGAGAATTGTCTCGCTCGAGGCCAGGGGTTCCAGGATAATGCCATTCACACCCAGACCCACACGATTAATCGACTTTATTATGTTCTGTACGGACGTAACCGCCCCGGTAACAACATGGACCTTGGCTTCAAGCCTGACACCCGACATCCCTATGGGCTCTTTCACTCCGTCCTGATCGTCAACGATATAATACTGGGGCAGTATGTGAATGACCCTCCTGTCCAGAGGGATGGCAATCGCCTTGGCTGCCTCTAACGCTCTCTTGACGTCATATTCATCAACTTCACCGCCCTTGACCGCCACAATGCCATAACTGTTCAACCCTCTGATATGACTCCCGGCAATACCCGCGAAAACTGACCGTATCTCACAGCCCGACATCAATTCCGCTTCTTCTACAGCCCTCTTTATCGAATCAACGGTACTGTCGATATTAACCACTACCCCTTTCCGAAGACCACTCGACGGATGAGTACCGATTCCGATAATATCTATTCCGGCATTGGTGATCTCACCGACAATGGCACACGTCTTAGTGGTTCCTATGTCCAGGCCTACGACGATATTTTCCCTTTTTGCCATCCATTCATCCTCTCCGACATCATATCTTTGTCTTACGATCTTCTGTCAGATTCTTCGGGCTGAAAATATTTCCACGCTGAACTGTAATCCTGCTACAATCTACAAGATCAATACTCAAAGACGCCCCATCCGGGTTTCTTCGCGCCAAGTCCATCATAACCCTCTTCAGTCTCTTCAACTTTTTCCCGTAATCTCCAAAACCAAGATTCAAAAACAGGTGATTGTCCGTAACAACAGAGAATTCATACAGGTCATCCACATAAATCTCCGACACATTCCATGCTCTCGGGAAATTGTCTCCTTCAGAAAGATAGTCCAGAAATTCAAAAGCCGTCTCCAGCAGAGCGTCTCTTACTCTTTCATTACTGTAGAACCCTGTAAGTACGGGAGCATCTGTGCTGTCTCCTGCTTCAAATTTTTTAAACACCTCTCCGCTGCGATCCACAGCATACAAATCTTTTTCCTTTTTAAGTAGAACAGCGGTATCTCTCTCAACAACCTCGATAACCAGCCTATCGGGAAATTCCCTTCCGACAGAGACATCCTTGATCCACGGATCATTCTCTATGCCTCGCGCCATCTTCCCGAGATTCGCAGTCAGGATATTCATAGAAGGTGATATTCCCGCGAGTTCAACAATTTTCTCCTTGCTGACCTTGTTGGACCCCCTGACGATAGTGTTTCTTAACTGGAAATAATCGGCGCACATGGCAAAATTATATGCATACACCATGAAAAAGGCCAGCAGACCGGCAACACTGACAATGCCAAGTGTTCTGAAAATTTCGCCCGGAATTACTCCTGATCGCCTTTTCAGTCTGTTCTTTCTTGTCGAAGAGGTTGTTTTGAGAGACTTTCTCATAGTTCCTCTCCTATGATTTTTAGCTCTGTTTCAAGGAAAACTCCCCTCTCACCTATAATCCTCTTTTGAACGGTTTTAATCAGGCTAATAACATCCTCTGCTTTTGCGTTGCCAGTATTCACAATAAAATTTCCATGTTTCCCGGATATTTCCGCATCCCCCACCCTGATTCCCTTAAGGCCGGCTTCTTCAATCATTTTTCCTGCCGGACAATCGGAAGGGTTTTTGAACACAGATCCCGCACTCCGGTATGCGAGAGGATGCTTCGCCCTGCGTGCCACAATAATGTCCGTAACCTTACCCTGGATTTCATTTCTGTTTCCTCTTGCAAGGTAAAACTCGGCGCCGGTAATAATTGTCCCTTCGGGGAGGTCGAGATTTCTGTACTCAAACAGCAGGTCATTTCTCTCTATCTTCCTTATCTTCGCCCCGGCATCAAGAATAGAGACCGAGTTCACCACATCTTTTAATTCTCTTCCCCACGCACCGGCATTCATTTTCAGACCGCCGCCAACACTACCCGGTATCCCGGCACAAAATTCCATTCCAGCAAGAGATTCTCTGATCGAAAGTTCAACAATGCCGGAAAGTGAAACCCCGGCTTGGGCGCAAACGTAGATACTGCCGGCATATTCCTTTTTCAGAGTGGATTCCGGCGAGAGATTCTCGTCTCTTATCTCCAGGTTTCGAAGTGCCTCCAGAGAAATCAGCACCCCCCTGTAACCGTCATCTCTCACGATAAGATTCGTGCAATTTCCGACAGGTAGAAAAGGAACTTTCTCTTTAAGGAAAAAGGAACACAGTTTTTTCAGTCCATCGATAGTATCAGGAAAGATGAGCGCATCAGCCCTTCCTCCGACACCCATGGAGGTGTGCATAGACATAGGCTCATCGAAAAGCACCCTTCCGGTGACCATGCTGCCTATCTTGTCCCTGAACTGCCTCGCTGTAGTCATCTATCCTAATCCCTAATCCCTGATTCTTGACCTTCAAGTCTTTCCAGCAAATTTTCCCCTATCTTCCACACATCTCCCGCCCCCAGGGTCATAACTACATCACCCGGCTTCACTACGGCACACAGATGATCGACGATTTCCTTAAAACCCGACAGGTATATGACATCGCCATGACCGCGATCTTTTATGCTTTTAGTGAGGGTTATGGAATCAACGCCTTTTATTTCTTTCTCACTCGCGGCATATATGTCCGTCAGGATCAGCACATCGGCGTCGACAAAGGAATCCAGGAACTCATCAAACAGGGCCCTGGTACGCGTATAGCGGTGGGGCTGGAATACAACGATAATCCGCCTGTCTTTCCACGCGTTTTTCGCGGCCGCCAGCACTGCCTTTATTTCAGTCGGATGATGACCATAATCATCAACTACCGTGACATCGCCGGTTT
>CAZRUU010000072.1:0-6761 GCA_964603235.1 uncultured Syntrophaceae bacterium
TATGATAATAACAGACAAATCCAGGCCGGCAGCCAATCCATTAATCGTTCTTCGCGAGGAGTTCGATGACTGGGCAATACTCTTTGACCCTGACAGCGGTAAAGGCATGGGTCTTAATCCAACGGGTGTCTTTATATGGAAACTGCTTGACGGCTCTCACACATTAAATGACATACTGAAAAAGCTGCATGGAGAATGTGAGAATGTGCCTGAAGAAGCGGAAAGTGATCTCAAAGAATTCATTCAGGAATTGACAGAACGGGGACTAGCCGGTTTTGAAGTTGCCGGGGGATAATATCTTATGAGAATAATGAGCACCCCGAGGTCTTTAGATTTAGACATTACAAATTATTGCAATCTGCGGTGCAAATACTGCTCCCATTTTACCAGTGCGGGGGATGTCAACCGGGATCTGCCTGCAGAAGAGTGGCTGGACTTCTTTCAGGAACTAAATCGATGCGGGATCATGACAGTTTGTCTTCAGGGGGGAGAACCCTTTTATCGCAAAGACCTGCCGGAGCTCATTGAAGGAATCGTCGAAAACCGGATGCGCTTCAACATACTGAGTAACGGAACACTTATTACGGATGAAATGGCGGCATTCTTAGCTTCGACTCACCGCTGTGATGATGTACAGGTTTCTATTGATGGCTCTAATCACCTTACACATGATGTTTTCAGGGGCAGGGGCAGCTTCTCCATGGCTGTGAAGGGACTTGAAACTCTAAGAAAACATGGTGTTCCGGTATCTGTAAGAGTTACCATCCATAAAGAGAACATCCATGACCTTGAGAACATAACCCGGTTCTTACTGGAGGACCTCCGTCTTCCAGAATTCACAACCAATGCAGTTTCTTTTATGGGACTTTGCCGGGAAAACGCCGGCGAAATTCAGCTTACCGCTCTTGAACGGACCTTTTCCATGGAAAGCCTTTTGACCCTGAACAGGAAGTACAACGGGCGGATTGGCGCAACGGCAGGACCTCTGGCTGAAGCAACAACCTGGATGATGATGGAACAGGCCCGCAGTGAAGGCAAAGAAAATCTTCCCGGTGGAGGATATCTTACGGGATGCAACGGCCCAATGAACAGTCTTGCCGTCCGCGCAGACGGTGTAATAGTCCCATGCGCCCAGTTGGGCCATATAGAGCTGGGTCGCGTTGGCAAAGACGATCTCAGGGAGATCTGGCAGCATCATCCCGAACTGAAACGGCTGAGAGAGCGACGCAATATTCCACTCAGTGATTTCGATTTCTGCAAGGGTTGCGATTACATACCTTATTGCACCGGCAATTGTCCCGCGCTGGCCTATACGATTACGGGTCAGGTAAATCATCCAAGCCCCGACGCGTGCCTGAGGAATTTTTTAAACGAGGGTGGAAAACTTCTCGATAATAATATTGCAAACTTTTCCTGAATTATCTTGTATCGACAATGGCCATGGAAATAACAGCTATAAATGAAAAACAATTTTTTCCTCTGAATCAGATTTATTTTTACCTGACGGAGGGGTGCAATCTTCGTTGTCGTCATTGCTGGCTTGCTCCGAAATACCAGGACGGTACTCACACTTATCCCAGCCTTTCCCCAAAACTTTTCAAGTCCATAACCGAGCAGGCCAAACCGCTTGGGTTGTCGGCAGTCAAGCTGACCGGCGGAGAACCGCTGCTCCACCCGCAAATTCGTGAAATCCTGGAAGAGGTTCGCGCCAGCAGTCTCAGACTGATCGTGGAGACCAACGGTGTTTTGTGCACAGGTGAACTCGCCCGAATGATGGCGTCATGTAATGACCCTTTTGTCGCGGTGAGCCTCGATGCCGCGGACGCGAAAATTCACGAGTGGATGCGTGGCGTTCCCGGATGTTTTGAAAAAACGATTGAAGGAATCGGTAATCTCGTAAATGCCGGCATTAAACCTCAGCTCATCATGACAGTTGCGCGTTGTAACAGAGACGAGATCGAGGCTGTTGTGCGCCTGGCGGAATCGATGGGAGCTGGTTCCGTCAAGTTTAATGTTCTGCAACCCGTGGCGAGGGGAAAGCAGATGCACGAAGCAGGAGAAGCGCTGAACATAGAGGAACTTGTGAAAATCGGGCAGTGGATTGAAAATACCCTCTCTGCTTCCACAAATCTGCTTCTCATCTTTGATCATCCACCCGCCTTCCGTCCCCTGGGGAAGATGTTTGGAAACAGCGGCACCGGATGCGATACGTGTGGAATTTTCGGCATTCTTGGTGTCCTTGCCGATGGGTCATATTCCCTGTGTGGTATCGGCGAGACGGTGCCTGAGCTTGTCTTCGGGCATGCGGATATTGATCGTCTCGACGATGTCTGGAACAACTCTACCGTACTCCGGGAAATTCGTAAAGGACTTCCTGGTCGTCTCGAGGGTATTTGCGGGGAATGTCTTTTGAAGGATATCTGCCTTGGAAACTGTATTGCCCAGAATTACTACCTGAACAGGGATTTTTGGGCTCCCTTCTGGTATTGTCATGAAGCAAACAGCAAGGGGCTTTTCCCTGAGACACGTTTAAAAAAGGAGGAAATGCTATGAATTATGAAAAACCTCTCCTGATAGATTTTGCCCTGGGAGACAAGGCTGAAGGTGCTAATAATTGTAAATCAGGAGCTTCCGCCGCTCGTAGGTGCAGTCTTGGATCGGGTGTTGGAGGAGGACCCACTCCAGGAAATTGCAAGAACGGGTCATCCGCTGGAGCGTTATGCAAGGCAGGGGCATCTGCCTCAAGAGGTTGCAGCCTTGGAAGTTCGGTAAGATAAAACAGGGTCGATTTGAGTTCGATGAGTAAAACATCCAACACCCAATTCCTTATGAAACTGGGCGACGGCAGCTGCTGGTCCTTTATAGCCACGCCGGACACGAGATCATGGGTAGAAAAATTCGCCACTGTTATCGGGTTGACTGTTGACGACCAAAACGTGAGCTGCAATAGTGCCAGCATCTTCTTTCTCCAGAAGCCTTCAGAAAAAGATGGACACGATGAACTGAATCCCCTGATATTTTCAGCGATAAGGGCAGGTCTCCCGGGTAACGGTTGGAGTAGTGCGGATTTCGGGGCACTCAGGCTATGGATGCATAAGGAAATCCCAGATATTGTCTGTGAAATCGAACATGCCTGCAGTCATGAACTTGACATTATAAAAATGTGGACTGCCCTTTACGGCATATACTTAAGATCACTCAATCCCGGGGGGCTTATTTTGCATGGTGCCCTCGTAGAGCGAAAGGGGAGAGGAGTGTTGCTGGCCGGTCCGGGAGGCGCCGGAAAATCCACCCTGTCTCGCCGTTTCCCCCCCGACTGGCATGCCTTGAGTGACGATCAGTCCCTTATCGTGCTGGATGATCAAGGCAGATACCTGGCTCACCCCATCCCCACCTGGAGCGATCACCTCTGGCGAGGATCGGAACAGAACTGGAATATCCAATACCATGTTCCCCTTGCCGCGATTTTTTTTATAGAACAGGCCGTCTCAGATAAAGTTGTTCCCACGGGTCAGGGACAGGCGGCTGTGCGTATCACCGATTCCTGCACGGAGGCAATTAATCCAGTCTGGTGGAATATGGATATGGAAGAAAAAAACTCTATAAAAAAGAAAATTTTTGATAACGCGTGCGATATGGCCATGACTGTCCCCGCCTATATTCTCAGAAACAGCCTTAATGGTTGTTTTTGGAACGAAATGAAAAAGGTTATCTGATATGCCCGGATATGCCCCCAAAAAAATGGTTTACACCGGCTCAAGTATGTACCCTGCATTAAAGGCATCCGACACAATCCATGTGTTGTTGTGCGGGGGCAAACAGATTCGACGGGGCGATGTCATCGTATTCCCCCCACCGGGTGGCAACGATATGGTTGTTCACAGGGTTATTTCCATCTCCGGCCAGGGTTTAATGACACGGGGCGATAACAACAATGATACCGACCCCTGGTTTGTCAGCCCTGATCATATTGCCGGGCGTGTAGTTCGCGCGCAAAGGGGTAATCGGCTTCTGACAATATATGGGGGAGCAAGAGGTCTGTTATATGCATCTGCGGTAAGATTTTTCTGCAGTATCGATTCGGTGATATCTTCCTTTCTGAACCCCGCCTACCACCGTTTGGCTAAAACGGCACTGTTCAGACAATGGTTGCCGGATGGAATGTGTATGCGGGTTTTTTCTTTCAACCGCTCTGATGGAGTGGAGTTTCAGCTTCTCATGGCAGGACATGTGATTGGGCGCCTCATACCGGGTAAAGGTGAGTGGTTTATCCGGCGGCCTTTTCGTCTCTTTGTGGATGAGGCATCTCTTCCTCAGCCGGATGCGTGTATCAGACAGGGTGGGACTTCATTAAATGACTTCTCTTGAACAGAAAATACTGGCCTGTTCAGCCGAGTTATATCCTGACTCACATCAACAGCAGGAATTGCGGCGCCTCATGCACCGGTGCGTCGATGCGGACCATCTGATCGATACTGCCTTTGACGAAGGAGTGGCCGGTCTCCTGTATAAGAATCTCACTAAGTCAGATCTGCCGGATATCCTCGATAAGAAGCAGGTAGAAACGCTTCGAAGCCTTTACCACGGAAATGTTGTTTTTAACCTCAAACTGATCCATGATTTTAAAGAAATCCTCCACCAGCTCAATCAGAAAAAGATAAAGGTTGTCCCCCTGAAAGGGATAATTCTTTTGAAACAGGTTTATCACGATATCGGTCTGAGGCAATTAACCGACATCGATCTCTGGATACTTGACAGGGATCACAGAGAAATTATCCAGACACTGACAGATCTGGGCTACAGGGGTGATCCTGCTTATCCGGGTACTTTCAGAAGGGGACGCACAACCATCGATCTTCATCTCCACATTCTCGGGGCTGAACGCATTGGCGCGCGAAAGTTTATTCTTGCCAGGGGACAGAGCCATTTCTATACGAATGCCCAAAGCATGGACTTTGAGGGCGAGGAGATACTGTCTTTAAACAAATATGACCAGGTTATAATCTTGAGCCTTCACGCGCTTAAACACAATGTAGAGAGAATAATCTGGATAGTGGATATCAAAAGTCTTATCACCGGCTGGGAGAAGTCCGACTGGGAAGCGCTCATTAATCGAGTCCGATATATGGGCCAGGAAAAATCTGTTTCATATATCTTTTTCCTGATTCGTCATATGTTTGGTTTTTTCTTCCCCCCGGAAGTCACCCAGGCCCTGAAATTGGGAAAACTCCCATTCCTGGAAAGGAGGTTGCTGAAAAAAAGGTTAAAAAAAGGATCCCTGCCCGTATGGGCCGCCCTTTTTCTCTTTTCCCCTGACAGGGGATTATGGGTGCGGACCTGCTCTATCTTTGAAACTTTATTCCCGAGGCCGGAAATATTGAGGCAGGTGTTTGAATCTCACCGGGACCTCAAAATCCGGGAGCTCTACCTGAAGAGAGTCTGTCAACTTATCAGGATGACAAAAAAGCTCTAAGGGTCTATTCTGAAGGACCATTAGAACTTCAATTCTCTGTATCCGTCTGAAATCAGATACAGTTTTCGTTCAGTATCTTATAGTTCTGAAGGGAAATCATTTTCGCTAACTGCATTTGTGATATACAAGATAGGATGTTTCTCGAGATCTATTACAACTTCCTCTGACACTTTCCCCCCACTGTTGTCAAAAAGCAGTTTAACAGTAGGTTTCATCGGGTATGTCTTGTTTATTACAATTACTCTGCCTATGTTCATATTGTTGAGCTTTACATAGCTTCCAACAGGGAAGATACTTATTTCACTGAGAAAAGCCTTAACTATTTTTGAAGAAAAGGGAGAGTTCTTTGCTCCAATCAGCTCTTTGATTGAAAGATACTGCATAAGAGCCTTTTTGTAAGGACGGTCGCTAGTCATGGCATCGAAGGTATCGAGCAGGCCGATTATTTTTGCGTATTCGCATATTTCATCCCCTCTTAGTTTTCGAGGATAACCCATGCCATTTTCTCTCTCATGATGTTCAAAGGCGGCCCTGGAAAGCATTGGGTGCTCCGTCTGAAACGGGGACAGGATATTTTCCCCAATCTCGGTATGCTTTTTTATGATGTTTATCTCAGCCTCTGTCAGTTTTTCACTTTTTCCTGTTATCTCCTCTGGTATCTTAAAAAGTCCCACATCGTAAAGAAGCGCAGATAATCCAAGTTCGATAAGTTCTTCCCGGGAATACCCCAGGCCTGTTCCGATCTTCAGGGCGCCTATCGTGACATTGACCAGATGTGGAATCGGGTAGTCTTTATTATTGTGATTATGAGACAGGGCTGTGAATTGATAGAATCTTTCGATCAAATCAGGTGTTTCTACAATGTGGGTTATGGTATAAACGGCCTGTTTGATATCAAAGAGTTTATCGTTTTTGATCTGTCTTCGGACTTCTTCGAGATAATCTGTGATGATTGTATAAAGTTTTTCTATGTCTTCAGCGTCTTTTTGCGCAGGCGGGGTGCTCGGTACCGAAGCTACTTCGGGTTCCTTTAGTATACGGGAATTAGAAGAATCAGGTATCTTTTTTATCTCTTCGAAATCTATCGGAGTTCTGGTGCTGCCCTCTTTCTTATTTTTGATGCCATGTTTTATAATATCAGAATATCTTACCATAAATGATTACCAACTCACCATATTTTACTCCCATATAACCGATCGTATAAAATTACTCAAGAAAGTTTTGGGTTTTGCCTATATAATAACCGGCTTAAATGCAAGATAAATATTGTTTTTTTCTAAATTAGTTG
>CAZRUU010000073.1:0-6738 GCA_964603235.1 uncultured Syntrophaceae bacterium
AGTTAGACAGCCATGTAGCCGATGCCGGTCTGGAAACAAGAATAGAGGCATTTATCGATATCGTCAAAAGGTATCGGGAGCTGAGAAAGAGGGAAAAGCCTGTTGATGATCCCCAAAAATTTGTGCCTGCTAAAGTAGTTACAAAAAATGATCAGCAGGTATTTGTTGAATCAACGGGGGAGGAATACCCTCTCTCTGACCGAAGGATTCATCTTATTCTTCCCTCAATGGGAAGATATCTCAGCGAGGCGGGCGCCGCCGTATTCAGAGGCGCGGGCATTCACGCTTCAGCCTTGCCACCCGCCGATGAAAATGCCCTTAAACTGGGCAGGGGAAATACCTCCTGCAAAGAATGCCTGCCTCTTTTACTGACCGTCGGAAGCCTTCTCAAATATATTAATGAAAGAGAAAGCAGCAATGAAGCGCTGATCTATTTTATGCCTACCGCTTCCGGTCCATGCAGATTCGGTCAATATTCTGAATTCATAAAGGGTCTTATAAATAAGCTGCACCTGGAAAATGTTGCTGTATTTTCTCTATCTTCAGAAAACAGCTACGCTGGTTTTGGTGGCTTTAATCTCAAAACTAATCTCTGGGTCGCTACCATTATAGCAGATACCTTCGAGGAGATGTATTCCAGTCTGCTCACCAATGCGGTTGATCGAGATTCGGCTATGGACATTCTTGAAGGAGAGTGGAAGAGGGTATTGAATGCGCTGGAAGCCCGGCACAAGTTGAAACAGATTATGGAAATCCTTGAGATAACAGCAAATAACCTGAAACAGATTCCGGTCAGAAGAACCATGGAAGATACGCCGGCTATTCTTCTCACAGGGGAGATTTTTGTCCGCCACGATGATATTTCAAGGCAGTATATCGTAGAGGAACTCGCCGACCGTGGAATTTCCACAAAAGTTTCTACGCTTGCGGAATGGATCTACTACACAGACTGGCTGGTTCAAAATAACCTGTCAACAGGCAATCACAGTTTCAAGGATAAGCTGTCGCTGTCTATCAGAAGTATCTTTATGAAAAAGTATGAAAAAACTATCAGGAATATATTATCAAAATCCAATCTCTGCGAGAATAGAGTGGAAGATGTAAACCATGTCATAAAGCATACACGTCATCTTATAAATCCTGAACTTACAGGTGAGGCCATTCTGACAACCGGAACGGCAATAAATGAAGTGCTTGATCACTACTGCGGTGTAATTTCCATTGGCCCCTTTGGGTGCATGCCCAGCAGAGTAGCGGAAGCAATTCTGACGGTTGAAATGAATATAGAAGGAAAGCTGTCGGCAGGAGCAATAACCAAAAAGGTAAAAGATCTACGAAATGACGTACAGGAACTGCCTTTTCTGACAATTGAAGGTGATGGGAGCAGATTTCCCCAGATTATTACGGCGAAACTGGAGGCATTTCTGCTGCAGGCTGAAAGATTACACAAAAAAATGCGAAAAAGTTCCTGATGCAAGTTTGATGAACTTGTAAAAAGTCGAAAAGTCTTCAGATTTGTCATTCCGTCGCGTCACCCCGGTGAAAACCGGGGCGGAATCCAGATATTTTGTATATTTACATAAAATCTGGACACCGGTTTTCACCGGTGTGACGACTTTTTACGAGGCCGTCAAGTTTTAAGCGCTTTTAAAAAATCAAATTTATAGGGTAAAGATAATGATATTTATTAAAAATCCACAAGAAATAGGAAAGATGCGAAAAGCAGGAAATTTAGCTGCTCAGTTATTAAATTATATTGAACCTTTTGTGAAAGAGGGTGTCTCAACATTATACCTTAATGATCTTTGTGAAGAATTTACCAAAAAACATGGCGCGATTTCTGCTCCTTTGAATTATAACGGATTTCCAAAAAGCATTTGCACTTCAATTAATGATATTGTGTGTCACGGAATTCCTTCAGAAAAAGATATTCTCAAGGACGGTGATATTGTAAATATCGATATTACCGTAATTCTGGATGATTATCATGGAGATACCTCCCGCACTTTTATGATCGGTAATGTTGACGAAAAAACAAAAAACCTGGTGAACCGAACAGAAAATGCCATGTATAGAGGAATTGCCGCGGTTAAGCCGGGGAAATATTTGTATGAAGTGGGTAAGGCAATTGAAAAATATATAAGTAAATTCGGTTATTCTATTGTTCGAAGTTACGGGGGACACGGGATTGGGAAGAATTTTCACGAAGATCCGCATGTTCTTCATCATTTCAGCCGGGACAACAAAATACGCCTTCGGGAAGGGATGATCTTCACTGTTGAGCCAATGATTAACATGGGAAAATCTTATGCTGTAGAGACATCTTCAACAGACGGATGGACAGTTACTACTGCTGATGGAAGTATAAGCGCTCAATTTGAGCATACAATTCTGGTTGGTTCTGAAGAAGCGGAAATTCTTACTGCGATATAGAGACATCACTTATGGACAATGAAAATAACTGGTTAAAGCGTGATGATGAGACTATGGATAAACTCTTTCATGGTTCTCTGAGGGTTTTGCAGAAGGAAAAGGGATACCGGTTTTCTGTAGATGCCCCTTTGCTGGCGCATTTCGTAACCCTCAGGAAAGGTGACCGCGTTGTTGATCTGGGAACCGGAAGTGGTGTCATAGCCTTGATCCTGGCTCTCAGGTTCGCGGAAGTAAGTATAGCGGAAGTAGAGATACAGAAGGAACTGGCTGATATAGCCGGGAGAAATATAGAATTGAATGGTCTGGGAGATAGAATCAGAGTGTATCCGGGCAATGTTAAGAAGATTAAAGAGATATTTGATCCGCGGTCATTTGACGTTGCGGTATTTAATCCGCCTTACCGGAGATTGAACTCGGGAAGAATAAATCCGGATGCCGAAAGGGCTGTTGCGAGACATGAGATCAGGGGGGCGATAGATGATTTTCTTGCCTCTGCCAGGTATCTGTTGAAGGATTCCGGGCGAGTATATGTCATCTATCCGGCCTCGAGGGGTGTTCAGCTGATTGCCAGGATGAGGAAAAATGGTATGGAACCGAAGAAACTCCGTGTAGTGTATTCGAGCAGTTCATCGGGGGCGGTTTTTATCCTTGCCGAGGGTGTCAAAGGCGCAGGGGAAGAGCTCGAGATAATGCCTCCTCTTTTTATCTATGGAAATGTCGGCAGGTATTCTGATGAGATGGATGAAATACTCAGCGGGACATCTTTTACTCATTCAGCCTCCGTTTGACTATCTCCTTTTTCATGACCTTTTCCAATATGTCTTTCAGCTCTTCATCATCCAGTTGAGAGAGATTTTCCCTGATGAGCCTTTCGTCTCTTTTCTTTAATGGATATTGGCTGAAATCGATGAAACGATCCGATACCTTTGGGGGCGTGTAATGTATATCGCCTATCGAGAAGTAGATGTTTTTTATCTCTTCCTTTTCCCATTCGAGATTGACCTTGTCCATGATTTCCTGCTTCATGAAGCGCAGTTGCTGCATCCAGGCCGGATCCGAGACGTTCACAAATAATGTGCCATTTTTGAATTTGAATGGATTTGTGTGGGCCGATATCTGTGGCCCGACCGCTTTGTTCCAGATATCCAGGATGCGGTAATCTATCAGGTCAAGGAATATTTTTTTTTTCTTTAGAGCCCTCTGCAGGAAATCTCCCATCTTCTGGAGATTTCTCCGGCGTTTTCCTGGTCTTCTTCTATACATGGGTGTATTTTTCGCATAGTTGCCCATTACAGTCAAGAGCGCGATTGATTTCTGTGGTTCCCATATGATAAACAGTTTTTCTGTGGAACAGGAGGGGTAAAGATGAATCTGACGGATATGATAAAAAAGGCTAAATCTCATCCTGATTATAAAAAAGCGGGGATGATACTATGTCACAATGGCGTGGTGAGAAATACATCAAGAGAGGGAAAGCCTGTCAGTGAGCTGTTTGTGAAGGCGGACTGGAAGCGACTGGAAGAAATTCTGTCTGAGATGAAAAAACGCGAGGGGATTATAGAGGTGCTCGCGGAGATAAAGGAGGGAAGGCTTTTTCCGGGGGACGATATCATGCTGGTTTTGGTTACCGGTGATTTCAGAGAAAATGTATTTCCGGCGCTCAGAGATACGGTGGAGGCCATAAAGAGTGAAGTTACGAAAAAAACAGAAGCTTGAGATTGCAGGATGGCTGCTATGCACGTGTCCGCAACCCGCAACCCGTACTACACGGGAGAAGTAATGATATGAAAAATCTTCGCTTGGATATAAGGAAAATCTTCGATGCCGGTCTGAAGGCTGCGGATCCCGGTGAGGCGATCAGGCGTACCGTAAAGCTTACAGAAAAGCAGTTGATGATCGGTGACAGGGAGTATGACCTGGGATCATTTGACGGGGTTATGGTTGTCGGGGCAGGCAAGGCGGCTGCGAGTATGACCACTGCACTTGAGGGTATTCTGGGTTCATATGTAACGGGGGGAGTGATAACCACAAAATATGGCCATGGACTCGCCCTGAAGGTTGTTTCTGTGACTGAGGCTGGGCATCCTATTCCCGATGAATCAGGTGTTCGCGGTTCCGAACGTATCCTGAACCTGCTTGAAAGCGCCGGCGAAAGAGATCTTATCCTGTGTGTCATATCTGGTGGAGGCTCGGCGCTTCTGCCCATGCCTGCAGGTGATATTTCTCTTCACGATAAGCGGAAAACCACGCAGGTACTCCTGGACTGTGGAGCCGATATTCACGAAGTCAATACCATAAGAAAGCATATTTCAGGGATAAAGGGTGGGAGGCTCGCGGAGGCGGCATTTCCGGGGACACTTGTTACGTTCATGCTGTCGGATGTTATAGGTGATGATCCTGACGTGATTGCGTCGGGTCCGACTGTTCCCGACAGGAGCACCTTCAGGGATTGCATGAAGATAGTGGATAAATACGATCTTGGAGAAAAATTACCTCACTCGGTGATCGAGTATCTTAAAAGCGGAGTTCAGGGTACAGAACCTGAGACGCCAAAACCTGGAGATTTGGTCTTTGACCGGTCTCTTGCGCTTGTCATAGGAAGCTGCGCGCTTTCGGTTTCTTCCGCGAAACAAAAGGCAGTCGAACTTGGATATGATACGATAATTCTTTCTTCATGCATAGAGGGAGAGACCAGGGAGGTAGCGAAGGTTCACGCGGCAATTGCCAAAGAGATACTGAAATCCGGCAATCCTGTTTCAGCTCCCGGGTGTGTTATCTCCGGCGGCGAAACGACGGTGACTATTCGCGGTGATGGTCTTGGCGGACGGAATATGGAATTTGTACTTGCCACGGCCATTGAAATAGATGGCCTTGGCGGAGTTACCGTTTTGAGCGGCGGTACAGATGGTACGGACGGTCCCACAGACGCTGCAGGAGCAATTGCCGACGGTTCAACCGTGCAGACTGCAAGGGCCAGGGGACTCGACGCGGCAAATTATCTCAGAAATAATGATTCATATCACTTTTTTGAGGCAACCGGTGACCTCCTGATAACCGGGCCAACAATGACAAATGTTATGGACCTGAGAATCTTTCTGGCAGATGATTAGATCTTTGTGTAAAAGGCCTTTTCGCTTTTGACTATGTCTTTTATCTCATTAAATACATCGGGTCGCTTCGTGATTATCTGTTCCCATGAAGCGGTTTGAGGCATCTCAAAGATCTGACCCTGGTTTTCCTTTTCGTAGGAGATCAGATCGTTTATTAACCCGGCATCGCGATATTTTTTGAATCTTTTATCACCTGCAATAATACACAGAAATCTGTCATGGAGGTGGGAAGGAAGTGTAAGATAGTCTCCCGCTGTCAGGATTGCGTCCTTGAATATTCTCCGGACCATGTCGGATTCACCACTTCGATCATATTTAAGTTTTGCGAAGGATGCATTGTCTGAATATTTATTGATCAATTCGTCCGCCACGTTCAGATACGTTATGGTTAGATCCCTGACAAAATAGTCGGAAATTTCCAGCCCTTCTTCGATAACCAGTGTTGAAAAGAGTGTTATTACTACATCAATAGCCATCTTGTAGAGACCGGCTTCGCTATTATCGTATGAAACAGGCTGATGCTTGTGCTCGAAAGGTTTTGCCGAAAACTGTACCTGGGCTATATTATTAGCCTTTCTGTATACTTCTATAAGTGTAAAGATTTCAACTCCCCAGTTAGTTGCAAAGTGCATACGTTTGAGAAGACTTGCTTCAAATGCAACCTCTCCCGATAACTGATAATTAAAGGACAACAGATAATCAACAAGCCTCAGAAATTTTTCATCTCCCGATTCGCAAAACTTTCTCTTCAATGCAAGCAGCAACGGATCCAGGAGGAGGCGCTTTGTGCGGCCGTACATTCTGTTGTCTCCAATCCTCAAATAGGAGGCCTTTGAAAACTGGTAGTTCAGAACAAGGATGGGGTAGAAAAGCCGGTCAAGCTGTCTGCGATGAAATGTTTTTATGTCTGCGTCTATTACGCCTATGTAATCGGCACCCAAAGCCTGAGCGATGCCGAAAGACATAAACATGTTTCTGCCCTTTCCAATCTGTTCAAGCCCGAAACCGTCATCGTGGAATTTTCGGTAAAGGTTCTTAAAACAGGCTCCTTCGTTGTGTTGAATTATGTAATTATGGATACCATACCCTTCGATCAGACCGGCAAGCTCCAACGCCTCTTCATCCGTCGCTTTGTCAAGTCCAAAAATTATCCTGTATAAGTAACTGACTTTGCTAAGTTGTTTGAGAATATTCA
>CAZRUU010000074.1:0-6710 GCA_964603235.1 uncultured Syntrophaceae bacterium
GGTACAACCGGCAAACAGCAAAACAACAAATGTAACCAATATTGATTTAAATTTGTTCCTTTTCATAGACACCTCCTCATAAAAAATATATTTTTGATACCTTTGCGGCTATAAAAATAAAGCTGTTGGATTTTAAGAAAAAAACAGGAAATGAAAAAAACAGGGAAATATCGAATATGATGAGTGATGATTATAGAATGAAACGACCAAAGAAATGCTCTGCGCATAGAAAATTTGAGGCCTTTAAAACTCCCTCCTATCTCTCTCAACAGTGAGATCCCTGTAGAATTCCGGTCTCCTGTCGGTAAAGAGATTGTTGTAAATGTTGACTTTCTTATCACGAGCCACCATCACATCAATCTCTGCTGTCCTTGTCTCTTCCGAATCTTCACCGGCACGGCAGAGAACTCTTCCATCAGGTCCTGTTACCTGACTCCCACCGGTAAAATGGAGTGATTTTTCTCCCCTGCTTTCAGTTCCAATTCTGTTCGACGTTATTGCAAAAACATGGTTCTCAAGGCACCTCGTCTTCATTGCATCCTGACAGAATGGCATCACAAGATTCGAGGGATGACAGATTATATCGGCACCCATAAGTGACAGCACACGCATTGACTCAGGGAAAAACCAGTCGAAGCATATCATCATTCCCAATTTGCACACGCCCGTGTCATAAACCCTGAATCCCTCATCCCCGGGATTAAACCAGAGCTTCTCCTCAAGGAAGAGGTGCATTTTCCTGTATCTTCCGATATAACCATCAGGAGAAACAAGAACAGCCGAGTTGAATATCCTGTCTCCACTCTTCTCGGCGAGACCACCCGCAATGAAGATGCCTTTTTCTTTCGCCGTATCACATAGCATCTGCGTCGTCCTACCCTGAGGTATTTGTTCTGAAAGGGAATTCGCCTCATCCTTTGATGTGAACAGATACCCGGTATTGAACAGCTCCGGAAGGACCAGGAGATCTGCATCAGATTTCATGATCAGATTTCCGGCCAGTTCCAGGTTTCTGTCAACCTTCCCAAACAGCGGTTCAAACTGGACGGCACCAATCTTCATCATCATCACTCCATTTTAATTTTTGTTTATTTCCCCCACTGCTCATACCACATTCGTGGGATAGGGTTCAAATATCAAGAGCCTTCAGACTAATAAACTGTGCAGTTATCATTGTAAAGCAAAAAAGCCATGGTCACAAGTACCATGGCTTTTTCAGATTGAATAAAATTTTTGCGCCTACAGCATTTCGTATATGCCGGCAGCTCCCATACCGCCACCTATACACATGGAGACAATTCCCCTCTTTACTTTACGTCTCTTCATCTCGTGCATCAACTGGCATGACAGCTTCGCTCCGGTGCACCCCAAGGGATGGCCTATGGCAATGGCGCCTCCGTTAGAGTTGACCTCGCCCTTCCAATAACGTTTCTCTATGCCAAGCTCCCTGCAGCAATAAATGGCCTGCGATGCAAAAGCCTCGTTGATCTCAAAGAGATCTATATCTTTCATCTTGAGTCCGGCAAGTTTGAGAACCTTCGGTATAGCGTAACGGGGACCGACACCCATTTCTTCCGGGTTATTGCCCTCTACAGCATAGTGAGTCAGCTTAGCAATAGGCTTCAGCCCGAGTTCATCCGCTTTCTCCGCGGACATGATCATCGTAAAGGCCGCGCCATCCGTCATTTGCGACGAATTCGCCGCCGTCACCGAACCACCCTGTTTGAAGGGCGGTTTCAGTTTTGCCATATTTTCCATTGTTGATGGCCATCTCACTCCATCATCCATATCAAATGTCTTTGTTGTCCGGACCCACTGTCCGTTTTTATCCTTGCCATACTTCCATGCCTCGATAGGTATAATCTGATCTTTCCACAGACCCTTTTGAATCGCCTCATGCGCCCTTCGGTTGCTTTCGACTCCCATTTTGTCCTGATCTTCACGTGTAATTCCATAATCAGCAGCCACGTTTTCCGCGGTAACTCCCATCGATACATAGGTCATCGGAAGGTCGCCCCAGTCCGGATGAGGACGGAATATCCAGCCACCCATCGGTATATGAGACATGCTTTCCGCGCCACCGGCTATGATTATATCAGACCATCCTGCTCTGATCTTAGCCGTGGCATCCGCAATTGACTGCAAACCGGAAGAGCAGAAACGGTTGACGGTCATTCCAGAGGTAGTTACTGGAAATCCCGCGCCAAGTGCTATAACCCTGCCGAGATTCATGCCTTGTTCGGCTTCGGGAAACGAGCAGCCGCAGATTATATCATCAACCTCTTCGAACTTGACCTCTGGAACCTTCTCCATCAATCCCTCCACAACCTGAATTCCTATCTCGTCCGCTCTGGTCTGGGCAAGGCCTCCCCTCTTGTAACGCCCTCCCGGGCTCCTTACTGTTTCAACAATAACAGCTTCACGCATGATAATCCTCCTTATTGTCTGATGCCGTACAGGCTCACAACGGCTAGTCCTGCACGGCTAAGCATGTTAATTAATTACGAAGCGGCTTGCCCTTTGTAAGCATATGCATGATACGATCCTGTGTCTTCTGCTCACCGGACAGACTAAGAAAAGCCTCTCTCTCTCGATCAAGTATCGCATCCTCCGTAACAAAGGTACCCTCCATACACTGACCCCCGGAAAGTACCCATGCGAGCTTCATCGTGACATGCTCGTCATAATCGGACATGTAATTTCCATGTTTCATATTGTACAGAACAGCATGCGCGAGACCCATCAGACTTTCACCCATAACCGGGATCATGTCAGGCTTTTTCTTCTTGTGTGTTTTTGCCATTGCAAGAACAAGTTCCTTGGCATCCCAAATCTGGTGATCGCGGTTGAGACTCACATTCTCCGTCTTTCTGATGTAACCCAGTTCCATTGCCTCCACCGCGCTGGTAGCCACCTTGGCCTGCCCTATATTCATCAAAACCTTTTCATAAATGGGCTGCATATTCAGAACTTCACCGATGCCTTCCGGGAGACCCTCCGTGCAGCGCACCATCAGCTCCTTGCACCCGCCACCGGCAGGGATTACACCAACTCCTACTTCAACAAGCCCCATATATGTCTCGCCTGCGGGCTGGCATCTCTGCCCATGCATGGATATCTCGCAACCACCACCCAGAGCCATACCCGCCGGAGCGGTGACGACCGGTTTTTCCAGGTATTTCATTCTCATGTTGGCGTACTGAAGTTCATGAATCAGGTTGTCAAGCAGATCCCATTCGGCATTCTGAACCGCCATAAGCACCTGGAAAATGTTGGCGCCCACAGAGAAGTTTGTGCCATGGTTCGCAACCACCATACCCGCGAAATCCTTTTCCACGATATCACAGCTGTCATACATCATGCTTATGACATCACCGTCGATCGCGTTCATCCTGGTATGAAACTCAAGACACGCCACACCGTCACCTATATCTACGAGGGAAGCGCCGGCATTTTCTTTAATTACCTTGTTCTTCGCTTTAAGGTCCGGCAGGAGGATAATCTTGGGATTATCTTCCATTTTCACATAGTCCTTCTTTTCGAAGTCATAGTAATATTCACCGTCTGCCTTTCTTGTGTAGAAGGTCTCGCAACCTTTCTTCAGCATTTCGGTGATCTTCTTGGGAACCTTCAGCTTCAGCTTTTTTATTACCTCTACTGATTCCTTAACACCGACGGCATCCCATGTCTCAAAGGGACCTTTCTGATGGTTGTAACCCCACTTCATGGTGTTGTCTACCTGATACACTGTGTCGCATATCTCAGGGATACGATTGGCCGAATATATAAAGTTCCTGCAGAGATATTCCCTTGCCACCTCGCCGGCTATGTCCTTCTCGGAATAGAAGAGCGCTTTCAGTTTGTCATCAAAACCGCCCCCTTTCTTGCTTGCCTCTTTGACCGATTCGTATTTGGGTTTCTTGAAGGGAACATATTCCATCTTCTTATAGTCGAGCGCCAGTTTGACTCTTTTACCCTTTTCGTCCTTCGTCTTCTTGTAGAAACCACCTTTGGTCTTGTTGCCGAGCCATTTATTCTTCACCATCTTGTCCATGAACTCAGGTGGTTTAAAGGTGTTTATCATCTCATCATCCGGCACCGCCTCGACGAGATTCTTCATGACATGATACCCGGTATCTATACCGACCAGGTCTATCGTTCCGCAGATCGCTGAACCGGGCCTGCCGAGAATCTTGGCAATAATAGCATCCAGTTCCGGTATCGTCAGTCCCTTATCAATCATGGTTTTAACCGCGTTTGATATATCAAAGACACCGATGCGATTTGCTATAAAGTTGGGAACGTCTTTACAGATAACAACACCCTTCCCAACGACATTTTCGAGAAAATACGTCATGTAATCAACGATTTCCTTCTTTGTCGTTTCATCAGGTATAAGCTCAACGAGTTTCATGTACCGGGGTGGATTAAAAAAGTGGACACCGAGAAAACGTTCTTTGTCTTTTCCACTCATATTTGACGAGATCTCTTTAATCGGAATGCCGGAGGTATTGGTGGCAATGATACAGTCTGGTTTTGTGGTCTTTAACACTTTAGCGAAAAGATCCTGCTTGATCTTCAGATTTTCGACAACTACTTCGAGAAGAAAATCAACATCTTTCAAAAGATCAATATCATCCTCAAGATTACCGATTGTGATCATCGACGCGAACTTTTTGGAATAGAAGCTCGCCGGTCTGGATTTTACTGCACCGTTCAATCCATTTGTCGCGAAACTGTTCCGCCACGCCTTGCTCTCTTTTGTTAGACCCTTTTTCAGATCCGCTTCACTCGGATCAAAGGGAGGCACGATATCAAGCATCACGCTCTCAATCCCCGCATTTGCGAGGTGAGCCGCTATTGTAGCGCCCATGACCCCCGCTCCTATAACGGCAGCTTTCTTAATTTCATACGACATATCAATCCTCCTTGCTGCGGCACCACAACTCAAATGCCTTGTTTTGTTTATCCTTATTAAACTGCAAAAGAATCCTCCAGCATCTCGATGGGGGTCTTATCCGCCAGTGTAATGCATTTGCACCTTCCCTCAATCGTGGGAAGTACGTTGCATGCAAAGTACTTCGCCGATGCAATCTTTCCCTGATAGAACGCGGCATCCGCATCCTTACGTGCAAGGGCCCGCTGCTTTGCCAGAGAACTTTCCGCGCCAACTTCGGCATACATGGTGTCTAGTTTTTCGGAAGCGATAACCGCCGCCTGGATAAGCTGCCATCCAACAAAAAGATCACCCATAATCATAAGGTAAGGTCTCGCATTCATGATGGGGAGCAATACACTGGAGCTTTTGCCCCACTCGGCAAACTGCATTGCTATCCCTACAGCGGCATTGTAGGCGTCCTCAAGATGTATTGCATATCCTTTTAAGTCATCGTTCTCCTTGGCCTTCTTAATGTCGGCATCAACCAGCCCGAACAGGTTCATAAGATTCATGCCCCTGTTCTGGCCCATCTTTCTTCCGACAAAATCAAGTGCCTGGATATAGTTTGTCCCCTCATAGAGTGTGGAAATCTTAGCGTCTCGCAGGTACTGTTCCATCGGATATTCCTGGATGTAACCGTAACCGCCATATACATCGATTCCAAGCGAGCAGATCTCGCAGGCCTTGTCGGAGCAGTATGCTTTGATGACAGGTGTCAGGATTTCAACGAAACCTTTACATTTGTTCTTTTCAGCCTCGTCAGTTGCAGTCTCCGCCTTATCTATGCAGTAACCAGCGAAGTAGTTCATTGCCCTCATACCTTCTACATGAGATTTCATCCAGAGAAGAGATCGTCTGATATCGGGATGCTGGATAATGGGTACCGCCTTCGCATCGGGAAGCGTCATTTCCATAATGTGCCTGCTCTGAATCCTCTCTTTGGAATACTGAACGGCATGTTCCAGAGATGCGGATGCATGTCCAAGCCCCTGCATTCCCACTTCGAGCCTGGCGTTGTTCATCATATTAAACATGATCTTCATACCGGCACGTTCCTCACCAAGAAGGTAGCCGACACATTTCCCGTTCTCACCGAAGTTCAGAGTGGCGGTTGCGGATGCCTTGATTCCCATCTTGTGCTCGATACCGCCCGTGATGACATCGTTGGATTCACCCACACTTCCATCCTCATTTACCTTAAACTTGGGAATGATGAAGATAGAAATCCCGCCTGTACCCGGAGGGTCTCCTTCGATCCTGGCAAGTACCGGATGGATGATGTTGGTGTACAGATCATTGTCACCGGAAGAGATAAAGGACTTCGTACCCTCGATACTGAAGGTGCCATCAGGCAGTCTTTTCGCGATCGCCCTCGTGGCCCCCACATCACTGCCCGCGCCCGGCTCTGTCAGGCACATGGTGCCACCCCATTCGCCGGAAAACATCTTGTACATATAGATATTCTTCTGTTCTTCCGTACCATACTTTGCAATCAAGGTGGCTGCCCCCCCTGTCAACCCCGGATACATCATAAATGCGAAATTTGCCGCGCCAAACAGTTCCTGACAGGCGCTCCACACACAGAGCGGAAGATTTTGTCCTCCAACTTCCGGGTCCGCAGGCGCACAGTTCCAGCCCGCCTCGTTAAACTTCTTGAGAGCATCGTGGATACAGGAGGGAACGGTAACTTTCCCGTCTGCAAAAACGACCCCTTCCCTGTCGCCGACATCGTAAGTAGGAAGAATAACATCCACAGCCATCTTCTCCGCCT
>CAZRUU010000075.1:0-6668 GCA_964603235.1 uncultured Syntrophaceae bacterium
CCACCACATCTATTTCAGACGGGAGACTGTCCAGTTCAATCCTGAGACAGGAAGCTGATTCATCTATCAGGTCCACCGCCTTGTCGGGAAGAAACCGGTCGCTTATATAGCGGTTTGAAAGTGTGGCGGCAGCAATAAGGGCTGAATCCTTAATTCTCACCCCGTGGTGAACCTCATATCGCTCTTTCAGGCCCCTGAGGATGGCAATGGTATCTTCCACTGTGGGTTCTGGCACGATAATGGGTTGAAATCTTCTCTCAAGGGCAGCGTCTTTTTCAATATATTTCCTGTATTCATTCAGGGTAGTGGCGCCTATACAGTGCAGCTCGCCCCTTGCGAGGGCAGGCTTTAACATGTTAGAGGCATCAACAGCACCTTCAGCGGCTCCGGCTCCGACCATTGTATGCAATTCGTCAATGAACAGGATTATCTCTCCATTAGTCTCTGTCACTTCCTTAAGCACGGCCTTCAGGCGGTCTTCGAACTCTCCTCTGTATTTAGCTCCGGCCACCATGGAGCTTATGTCAAGACCGACTACCCTCTTGCTTTTCAGGTTATCGGGCACGTCACCGTCGACTATACGCTGGGCAAGCCCCTCCACAATCGCTGTTTTGCCCACACCGGGCTCACCGATAAGCACAGGATTATTCTTTGTCCTTCTTGACAACACCTGCATTATTCTTCGTATCTCATTATCTCTTCCTATTACCGGATCAAACTTCCCCTGTAATGCCAGTTGATTGAAATCCCTGGAAAAACGTTTAAGGGCCTGGTATTTATCCTCCGGATTCGGATCGGTAATTCTCTGGTTACCCCTTATGTCTACCAGTGCCTTCAGGATATTATCTCTGGTTACGCCATTTTTCTGAAGCACCTTTCCGGCAGGCCCTGCCTTATCATCAGCTATCGCAACCAAGACATGCTCTACACTCACGTACTCGTCGCGAAGCCTCGCTGCCTCGGTCATGGCCTTATCTAATAGATCTTGTAACCTTGGAGTTATGTAAACTTGGCCTGCGCCTGAAACCTCCGGAAGGCCTTCCAGAATTTTTTCAATTTCACTCTCAATCTGCTGCTGTTCGCTCCCAAGCTTCTTCAATATCTCGGAAACTGTTCCTTTTGGTTGTCTTATAAGAGACAGAAGCATATGTTCGGTATCAATCCCCTGATGGCCGCTGCTGTTTGCCAGTCCTTCGGCATCATGGAGGGCCTCCTGGAGTTTTAAAGTAAATTTGTCAAACCTCATAACTGTTTATCCCACACCCTTCTCAATATCGACAAAGACCTTCCCTTTATTGAAAATTCGCACAGTACCCGTAGACTCCGAAATGGCAATCGTAATCGCATCGGTGGCACTTGTGATGCCGGCCGCGGCTATATGTCTGCTACCCAGTCCTTGGGGGAAATCCTTGCTTTCCAGGGCAGCGCTGAGATGTCTTCCCGCTGTCACAAGGACACCATCCCCTCTTATCAAAAACGCACCATCCAGAGCGGAAAATTCTTTGATGGTATCTCTCATGTTATGATCAAGAATGTTTTTTTCCTCTTCCTTATATCCCATAAACGGATTCATTATCATCTGTCTGGATAGTTCAAGCACCTTTTCATGATCTCCAAGGACAAAAATAGTTCCTATCGGACGCCCTTCCCTACCCTGGGCGGCAAGCTCCAACGCAATATTCAATACCGTTTCGAATACCTCGGGCTTAATATCTTTAAAGATATTAGACACATCTTCTGACACAAGGATCTCAAATTCCCTGCCAACATCAATAACAAATATACTGTCTATATATCCAAATTTTGGAATACCTGTAAGGCAAACCAGTTTATCGCTTTTTTTGAATAATCCAGTGGCAAGTCCCTTCGTTATTACAATTTTTATCTGGCCCAGACGCGTGACATTCACATTGGGGATATTGATAACATTTTGAAAAAGCTTTGCTTTATACGGAACATTGTCACTGCCTCTGGTTATTAAGATAGTGTCGAAGCAAAGCTTGGTGTCTTTTTGTGCAAGGAGATCCTGAGCCACTTCACTATACAACAGAATAGCCTTCGCATTTATCTCCTCTGCAAATCTGCACGCAAATTCCATAATCGATTCGTTCTGAGAACTCATAGGAAATCCCTTTTTACTGTTTTATTCATAAGATAAACACAAATCAGAACAATGTCAAGTCAGAGAATATAATCGCTAAAACTCCAAAAAGAGCCAAAAAGTCTTGACTATTGGAGGGAGTATATCTATAATGAACTGTTAAATAACTATTATGATTTTCTGAGGTACTAAAAATGAATCTGCCCGCAGTAACCGACTCGGTAGACATTTATATAGCAGAGATAAATCGTTTTCACCTCCTGAAAGCTGAGGAAGAATTCAAACTGGCGGTGAGGTTTGTAAAACATAATGACATGCAGGCGGCCGAAAAACTGATTACCTCAAACCTACGGTTTGTGGTCAAAATCGCCCACGAATATAAGAATTACAGAGTAAAGTTCATAGACTTGATTCAGGAAGGTAATATCGGACTTATGCATGCCGTCAAAAAGTTCGATCCCTACAAAGGATACAGGTTAATATCTTACGCCGTCTGGTGGATAAGGGCGTATATGCAGAACTTCGTCATAAAATCATGGAGTCTCGTCAAGATAGGCACCACCCAGGCGCAGAGAAAACTGTTTTTCAAACTGAACCAAGCTAAAAAAAAGTTGCAGGCTATCTCGCAAAAAAGCCCGGAGTTCAAAGAAATCGCGGAAATGCTTAATGTTAAGGAAAGAGAAATAGAGGAAATGGAGCTTCGTCTTAACAACCGTGATGTCTCACTCAATGCCGCAATAGATGACGAGGGGGAATCGACCTATATTGATCATCTGGTATACAAGGGTAAGAGCCAGGAGGATGCACTCATAAAGAAGGAAGAGATGTCCCTGGTGAAGAAAAACATAGCGGGCGCTCTGGAGAAACTCAACGAGAGAGAAGATTACATCATCAGATACAGAACAATGGCTGACGATCCTGAAACCCTTCAGAAAATAGGAAACAAGTTTCACATAACAAGGGAACGCGCAAGGCAGATCGAGAAAGAAGCTCTGAAAAAACTGAGGGTGGCAATACCCTGCCTGACTGATGAACCTAAACTTATCACGAATTAGGAGGCTGTTCGAAAATACCCTAAAACTCGTCGCGGTCGTAGGCTAAATCCTCAAAACATGTGTATTCTTTCAGAAAAGCCATATTAGCCACGCCGGTGGGACCGTTTCTCTGTTTCCCGATGATTATCTCCGCTTTGCCTTTCTCCGGATTGTCTTCCGATTTGTTATATACCTCATCCCTGTATATAAACATTATCACATCGGCATCCTGCTCGATTGCACCCGATTCCCTCAGATCGGAAAGCTGCGGACGCTTATCTGTCCTCGATTCAACCTGCCGGTTCAACTGTGACAACGCCACAACAGGAATGTTCAATTCCTTAGCCAGAGACTTGAGAGAACGGCTTATCTCGGATATCTCCTGTTCTCTCGAGGAAGCATCTCTACCCCGCATCAACTGGATATAATCAAGAATAATCAGATCCAGCCCCGATTCCGCCTTCAATCTTCTCGCTTTTGCCTTTATCTCAAGAACAGATATCGCGGGTGTATCATCTATAAAAATAGGTGCCTCTGAAAGCCTTCCCGCTGCAGCAGTCAACTTCGGCCAGTCCATATCACCGATAAACCCCCTCCTTATACGCTGTGAATCCACTTTACCATCCGAAGAAAGCATGCGGAGCGCAAGTTGTTCTTTTGACATTTCCAGGGAAAATATCGCTACAGGCACACCATCCTCAATTGCCGCATGTTGAGCGATGTTTATGGCAAAAGCTGTTTTTCCCATACTGGGGCGCCCTGCCACTACTATAAGATCGGATTTCTGGAGTCCGGATGTAATTTCGTCAACCTTTTGAAATCCCGTAGGAACACCGGTGATGAGAGTCTTCTTTTCATAAAGTTTTTCTATGTTTTTGAAAGTATCCTTTACTATCTCTCTTATGGGAGAAAAAGCGGGCCTTATCTTGTTTTCCGATATCTCGAACACCGCGTGTTCCGCTTCGTCAAGAACAGAGTCTATATCGGAACCTGCATCATAACTCTTCCTCAATATATCAGTCGCGGCGCCTATCAATCCACGCAATATGGCTTTTTCCTTAACTATTTTAGAATAGTAGGCTATATTTGCCGCGGAGGGCACACCATCAACAAGAGATGTCAGATATACCTCTCCTCCCGCACCTTCAAGATGTCCATTCCCACGCAATATATTACTCAGGGTAATAAGATCGCTTGGTTCATTTTTCTCGTACAATTCAAGAATTGCCGAAAATATTTTTCTATGGGCCTCACTGTAGAAATCACCCATACTCAGTATTTCTAGAACATTGTTCAGGGCATTATTGTCCAGCAGGATGCCGCCAAGGACTGATTGTTCTGCATCCAGATTTTGCGGAGGAATCTTGTGAAGTGAATAATCTACATCCTTCATCCCCATACCTATACCTCGCCGGTAACGATAACCTTGATATCGGCAGATACCCCGGAATGTAATTTTATCTTTACGGAAAATTCCCCAAGACTTTTTATGGGTTCTTCAAGGACGATGTTTCTCTTGTCAATCTCTATTCCTTGGTCACGCAGGGCGTCGCCTATATCCTTTGTGGTAACGGAGCCAAACAATTTATTCTGCTGACCCACCTTTCTGAATATCTTACATGTTACGCCCTCAAGCCGCTCGGCCGCGGACTGCGCAGCTTCTTTCTCCTTCGTAGTCCTCCTAGCCGCAGTATCCATTTCAGCTTTCAGAGCGTTCATGTTTTTGCCGCTAGCCTCTATACCCAACCCTCTGGGAATCAGGAAATTCCTGGCATGGCCATCAGAAACATTCACAAGATCCCCTGTTTTTCCTAGAGATTCAACATCCTTTTTTAAAATAATTTTCATCAGAACTCCTCCAATCCGAAGCTTGATGACTTTTTTGCGAGCACATCAAGCTTTCTCTCTTGAACTTTGTGGATTCTCCAAACATCTGTTGAACCTTGAAAGGCAATCGGTCAATCCGACTTTTTGCCAAGTTTTCTGAAATCAGCCCAAGTATCAATCAAACCTAATCCGGCAACTATAAAAATCAGGAACTGCTGAAGAAAAATCAAGAAATACCCAAAAGCCCTGAAGATCACAGGCACGTTTTTTCTCTTAAAGAAAAAACTTACTATCGCCAAGCCCTGTAACATGTATATAAAAAGGAGAACAACCGTTATGTTCAGTCCCAGAATGCGAAATCCTTCCGAGGGAATCAGTATAAAAATGCCCGCGATTACAACAAGCCAGACCGTCTTATCAAGGGTCTTCCAGAGGGACAGATCACCAAAATCAGGATACCACATTCCCCTTTTTCTGAACAACCATTTTCCCCCCAGGATATTCAGCCATACGAAAAAAGAGGCACCCACAAGAATAAGGGAAGGTAACAAGCCGGTAAAAACACGCGTTATCCGGTCGGAGTTTTCCTTCATGAGCTCGATATATTGCGTGGAAACGCCCGTGCGGGAGTACAAGTCGATGTTTTCCTGTACTATCGTGGACATATGGGACCCGATTATGCCCCATGGTGCTTTTCCGGAAATCAGGCTTAGATAAAGCAGGATGATAAGACTTAGAGTCAGAAGAATACCAA
Organism: uncultured Syntrophaceae bacterium; assembly: GCA_964603235.1. Taxonomy (GTDB): domain Bacteria; phylum Desulfobacterota; class Syntrophia; order Syntrophales; family UBA2210; genus UBA2210. Next base: position 5,717 of record CAZRUU010000075.1, read on the forward strand.
CAGAATAGGCAACTGTCTTTTCTATGGACCAATTTCTCCTCAGCACCTCCGAAAGAACAAGTCCGATAGAGCCTAAGAAGAAAAGGTATACAACACCGGTCTGGAAACCCAGTGCCCGCAGTGTGATCATCGTAATCATCAGAGACAAGGCAAAAGCCAGGAGACCGTGTAATCTGCCCAACTTGGAATAACAGTACAATATCGGCATCGGGACAAACACCGCGCCAAGCGCACCAAGCACCGAATTCACGGCTGCCGCAATGAAAACAATGGAGATGACCGCAACAGCAAGGAAAAAGTCTTTATAGAGGACACTCGCCCCCGACAGACCAAACATACCCCACCTGCTTGCCTAATCCCGATAAACGGGATAAGTGCGTTAACGAAATTATTTTCTGCCAAAAAAACGCAGAAAATAATTTCTAACTCAACTAAAAAATTGGAAGATGCCTGCTCAACCGGCAGACATCTCGAAATTTACTGGAGGTGAACCTGAATGAACTTAATTGGCAGTTACATAGGGCAACAGAGCCAGAGTTCTGGCCCTTTTGATTGCCACTGCTAATGCTCTCTGATGCTTGGCGCAGGTTCCGGTAATTCTTCTCGGCATAATCTTGCCTCTTTCAGTTAGAAAGCCTCTCAAGATAGCCGGATTCTTATAATCAATCTTTATATCTGAATCCACACAAAACCTGCAAACCTTCCTTTTGTGAAAAAACTTGGGTCTGGGTCTGCTGGGTCGCTTCGCGCGATCATTGGGTGTATATGCCATTTCTTATTCCTCCTCCGCCTTTTTCTCATCTGCCTCAACAGATGAAGTTTCCTGCACAACCTCTTCGTCGTCCGTTTCAGCCTCTTTACCATCCGGTTCTTCAGCAACGACTTCGGAAACAGCAGCCTCGGGAATAACTTCTTCTTTTTCCGGTTCTTCAGCAACGACTTCGGAAACAAC
>CAZRUU010000076.1:0-6639 GCA_964603235.1 uncultured Syntrophaceae bacterium
CCATGATTTCGCTTTTGCTCTTCTGATAGGAATACTAATAGGAACCTATTCTTCAATATTTATTGCCAGTCCAACTGTCCTGGTCTGGGAATCCATCAGTCCTTCAAAGGAAAAGAGGAAAAAATAGCTTGCCTCTCTTTGAAGCAGCCATATTAACAATATTTGTTGTTATATTGTTTGTTGGGCTCTTCTCCATTATATTCGGTCTCCCGGGGACCTTTCTTATCCTTGGAGATGTTATTATCTACTCTTGGATAACAGGATTCGAGAAGATCGGTTTTAAGGTAATTATCGCGCTTGTCTTTATCTCACTGCTGGCAGAAACTATAGATTTTCTCCTGGGGATCGCGGGAGCCAGGAGATATGGTTCATCAAAGACAAGTGTGGCATTGTCCATCATTGGAGGAATCATCGGGGCAATCCTGATGACCCCGATCCTGCTCGGGTTAGGCGCTATAATCGGCGTCTTCCTTGGAGGATTTGCCGGAGCGTTCTTAGGGGAATATCTGGAACAGAGGAAGTTAAAACAGGCTCTCAGAGCAGGATACGGCTCGCTGATAGGAAGAATTGCCGGGATATTGGCCAAAGGATCTCTCGCCATTGTGATGGTGGTGATAGCAATGTCTGCGATATATTCATGAGGAGTAAGGAAGCAATCCCTTAATCCATTATTGTAAATACAAATTAAAAACTGTCGGGAACATTATCATGAGCAAAAACAGAAAAACCGCGATCAGGGAATGGTCAGAAGCAATAATAATAGCTATACTCATAGCCCTCTTTATCAGAACTTTTGTCGTTCAGGCATTCAAGATACCTTCCGGTTCGATGAAACCAACCCTCCAGATAGGAGATCACCTGCTCGTCAATAAATTCACCTATGGCATAAAGATACCTTTCACAAGAAAAACCCTGATACCCATGAATGCCCCCAAAAGGAAAGACATAGTTGTCTTTATATATCCGATTGAAAGAACAAAGGATTTTATAAAGAGAGTGGTAGGTATAGCAGGAGATACTATCGAAATAAAAGACAAGAAGATATATCTGAATGGTTCTCCCTACAACGATGGTCACGGAGTTTATACCGACAGAATACTCTTCCCGGCCTCGATACAACCGCGGGATAACTTCGGACCGGTCACCGTTCCCGCCGGGCATATATTCGTTATGGGGGACAACCGAGATCAGAGCTATGACAGCAGGTTCTGGGGATTTGTAGATCTGAAGGACGTCCTGGGCAGGGCATTCATCATATACTGGTCATGGGACAAAACCAATAACGACGTAAGGTGGAGCAGGATGGGCAGCATACTTCATTAGTCCGTCCATATGTGAAAAAGGGCCGTTTCTGGATGGACACCCAATAACATCTTGACACAAAGATTAAACGCTGGTATCTGTACCCAGATTTATTGATAAGGAAAAGGGGTTTCCGATGCTTCTCGAATGCTTCGCCGAAAAAGGGTATTAAAAAGCCTTCTCACTTTGTGGGAAGGCTTTTTTTTGAGACAAATTTCGGAAGTGGCATTCTCTCCAGATAACAAATCAAGGAATAATAAAGATGAAAAATAAAAAAGTGGTTATGGATGCGGGGGAAATCGAAAGGTCCCTTACAAGAATTGCCTACGAAATATTAGAGAGGAATAAGGGTACGGACAACCTTATAATCATCGGTATAAGAAAAGGTGGGATATTCCTGGCGGAGAGACTCCGCGAAAAGATATCCGCCATTGAGGGGGCCGAGATCCTGTCCGGAATGCTTGATATAACACTCTACCGGGATGATGTGCTGACAACTGGCAAAAGACCGGAGATTGAAAGAACGTATATACCCTTCCCCCTTGATCACAAGAAAGTTATCCTTGTAGATGATGTCCTCTTTACAGGCAGGACTATAAGGGCTGCCATGGACGCGCTTATGGACTTCGGAAGGCCCGAACTGATACAGCTCGCCGTCCTCATAGACAGAGGGCACAGAGAACTTCCCATCAGGGCCGATTTCATAGGTGAAACCCTCCCTTCATCGCTATGGGAAAATATCAGTGTTAATCTTACAGACGAGAGGAATACAGACGAAGTTGTGATCGAAGAGAGTTAATATAAGGCAGCAGATATCCGCATTGGTGTGTCCCGATCAAGATTGGGAGAGGTTGAAAAACATTATGAAATTATCAAGAAAAGATATGCTGGGTATAGTAGATCTTCCAAGAGAGGAGATCGACCTTATACTCGATACGGCTGAATCCTTTAAGGAAATATCGACCAGAAAGATCAAAAAGGTTCCAACCCTCAGAGGGAAAACGGTCATTACCCTCTTCTTCGAGGCAAGCACCAGAACAAGAACATCCTTTGAGATCGCGGCAAAGAGACTGAGCGCAGACACTATAAATATCTCGGCATCTACAAGCAGCGTGGTGAAGGGGGAGACGCTCATTGATACTGCGAGGAATCTGGAATCCATGAATCCGGATATCATAATAATCCGCCACAGTGCCGCCGGTGCGGCACACATCCTCGCCGGTCTGCTGGAACAATCCATCATCAACGCGGGGGACGGGGCACACGAACACCCCACCCAGGCCCTTCTCGACATGCTCACGATAAGGGAAAAAAAGGGTACCATGGAAGGTCTCAAAATTACCATAGTCGGCGATATAGCACACAGCAGGGTTGCACGTTCCAATATATACGGTTTCACGAAAATGGGTGCGGATGTCGCGATATGCGGACCGGCAATGATGATACCGAGGGATATAGATCGGATGGGTGTCTCGGTTTATTACAACATGGAAGATGCCATAAAAGGTGCGGATGTTGTTATGATGCTCCGCATGCAGCTTGAGAGACAGGAAAAAAACCCCTTCCCATCTCTCCGCGAATACGCAAACCATTTTTCTCTGAACCGGGACAATATTAATCTGGCAAAGGATGACGTACTCGTCATGCACCCGGGGCCGATAAACAGAGGTGTCGAAATCACTCCAGAAATAGCCGACGGCCCCTATTCCGTTATCCTTGAGCAGGTTACAAATGGTGTCGCCGTAAGGATGGCTCTTCTATATCTTTTGTCAGGAGGCAGAAAATGAAGCTATTACTCAAGAGCGGAAGGGTTATAGATCCTTCGCAAGATATAGACATGGTCATGGATATCCTGATAGAAGATGGAAAAATATCCAGAATGGAAAAGGATATTTCCATCTCTGAGACAGATTCCAAAGATAGTATGAAGATATTCGATCTGAAAGATAAAATTGTCACGCCCGGCCTTATAGATATGCACACTCACCTGCGCGAGCCGGGTTTTGAATACAAGGAGACCATCCGGACGGGAAGCGAAGCCGCGGTGGCCGGGGGGTTTACTTCCATCGCCTGCATGGCAAATACCGATCCTGTCAATGACAATCGCTCGGTGACGGAATTCATCCACAAACAGGCCCGCCTCGCAGCAATGGCAAATGTATATCCGATCGCGGCGGTCAGCAAAGGACAAAGGGGAAAGGTCCTTGCTGAATTCGGAGATCTTAAGAACGCAGGCGCAGTGGCTTTTTCCGATGATGGAAATCCGGTAACGGACAGCGGGTTGATGAGGCACGCCCTTGAATACGCTTATTCCTTCGATATGCCCGTGATCTCACACTGCGAAGACACGGGTCTATCTTCGGGCGGCATGATGAATGAAGGGTTTGTATCGACCCAGCTGGGCCTTCCGGGAATTCCGACCATCGCGGAAGATATAATGGTTATAAGAGATATAAACCTTGCGGGCTTCACAAAGACCCGCGTACATATCGCCCACGTGAGCACAGCCGGTTCAGTGCAGGCCGTCAGAGAAGCCCGTTCCGCGGGAATCAACGTAACGGCTGAGACCGCTCCCCACTATTTTACCCTTACAGATGAGGCGTTGAAGGGATTCTCGACAAGCTTCAAGATGTATCCTCCCTTGAGAGATTCGGATGATGTCGAAGCTGTGAAAGAGGGGCTGCGGGACGGCACCATTGACGCTATTGCCAGCGATCACGCGCCGCATTCATCAGTTGAAAAAGATGTAGAATTTGAATATGCCGCTAACGGCATCATAGGATTGGAGACCTCCCTCTCCCTCTGCCTGAAACTGGTAGATGAAGGCATCCTCACCATAGGCCAGTTGATAGAAAAGTTGAGCGTAAATCCCGCCGACATATTGAAGATACCCAAAGGTTCATTGAAAACAGGCTCCGATGCCGATATCACAGTTATAGACATGAATAAAATATGGACAGTTGACACAAACAAGTTTCGTTCGAAGGGACACAATTGCCCCTTTAATGGCTGGGAACTCAAGGGAAAAGCCGTCATGACAATAGTTGGCGGAGACATCCGGTACGCGGACTTCAAGCTTTAATTACAAACCTCAAATTTGCAGATACTCTCTTTCCCCATACTATCGTTAATAAGGAGCAGGGCTCTATTTCGATCTTGCCATGATTTCTAAGACGTGGTAATGAATACCTTTTTATCCTGTTTAACTGGTGCTTATCATGAAAGAACAAAGAGAAGAAGAGATAAAACATCTCGGCCAATTAAGGGATTTGATTCGTTTGAACAAGGAGTTCGATATCCTCGACCTGTTTTTAAGTCTCCACCCAGCCGATATTGCCGACCTTATTGACAACCTAAAGGAACAGGAAAAAATCCACCTATTTTCCCTCCTTGATGTGGAGAAGGCGTCCGATGTCATCACTGAACTCAGCGACATCTCGAGGGAACAGATACTCGAGGATATATCGGATAAAAAACTAGCCGAGATCATAGACGAGATGGAATCAGATGACGCGGCGGACGTCATAGCCGAACTGCCTGAAGATCAGGCAAGGGCCGTTCTTGAGGAAATAGAGCCTGAAGAATCTGAAGACCTCAAGGAACTTTTGAAATATGAAGAGGACACGGCCGGTGGTATCATGCAGTCAGAACTGGTATCTGTCCACGCGGAAGCCACCATCAATAATGCCCTGCACGCCGTGGTAGAGGCATCGGATGAAATTGAAAAGCTATACAATGTATTTGTTGTGGATAGTTACGAAAAACTCGTTGGCGCAATTCCACTCCAGAAGCTGATCACATCCAGGCGAAACAGCCCTGCCATAGAAGCTATTGACAAGACAATACCGAGTGTTCAGACAAGTGTTGACCAAGAAGAGGTCGCAAGAATGTTTGAAAAGTACGACCTTGTCTCTCTCCCCGTTGTAAATAATGAAAACCACCTGTTGGGCAGAATTACCATAGACGATATAGTGGATGTCATGGAGGAGGAAACTTCGGAGGATATCTACCGCATAGCCGGGTTAGACGAAGATGACAGCATTTTCAACGAACCGATGGAATCCGTTAAGAAGAGACTCCCCTGGCTGTACCTCAATCTCCTTACAGCCCTCGCATCGGCGCTTGTTATAGGTTTCTTTGAAAACACTATACAGATGGTAATCGCGCTTGCCGTTTTCATGCCGGTAGTGGCAGCCGTAGGCGGCAATGCCGGCAGCCAGACGCTTACCCTGATCGTAAGGGGGATGGCACTGGGTGAAGTCACTTTCGAAAATTCAAAGAAGGCGCTCTACAAACAGATCACCGTGGGAATTTTCAATGGTCTGGCAGTAGGTTTTGTCATAGGTATCATAGCATATCTCTGGAAGGGAATGCCTGTACTGGGTCTGGTACTTGGTCTCGCCATGATAATCAATGTGTTCGTGGGCACACTAATGGGAACATTGGTTCCTTTGAGCCTGAAGTGGCTGAAGGCTGACCCCGCCCTTGGTTCTCATATCTTTGTAACCGCCTTTACAGACGCATTCGGGTTCTTTTCCTTCCTGGGTCTTGCAACTATATTCCTGAAATTGCTGGTATGAAAAGGCCGTCCTTAAAGACAGAGGCCTTTGTCCTTCGTTTTCTCAACTATGGAGAATCTGACCGTATTGTTACGTTCTTTACCAAGAGATTCGGCAAACTAAAGGGGATTGCTAAAGGGGCCAGACGGAGCAGAAAAAGATTTTCAAACGCCATCGAACCATTCTCTCATTCCATACTGCTCTTCTCCCGAAGGGGTGAAGGTGGTCTGACTATCATAGAAAACTGTGATGTAATCAACCATTTCCCTGGAATCAGATCTGATCTGGAAAAAACCATGACCGCTTCATACATGATCGATCTCGTAGATCATTTCACTGCGGAAGGCAAAAAAAACGCCGGCATTTTTCAACTCTTGGACAATTTTCTGGAGCTTCTGGAGACGGGAAACAGCGTGGAAGAGACGACAAGATTTTTCGAGTTGCGCCTGCTCCGACTTTCAGGATATGAACCTGTGCTGGAAAGGTGTGTAATCTGCAACACACCACTCGATAAAATAAACGCCGCATTCTTTGACGCGAAAAGGGGCGGCATAAGGTGTTCGCTGTGCGAACGAGGAGATCAGGACTACATACCGGTGTCCGCCGGGACTATCAAGACACTCCTTATGGGAAAACAAACAGAAACAAACCGGATACACAGGCTGGTATTGTCAGAAAACGCTCTTAAGGAAAGCAGGGATATCTTCAGACATTTCATACGCCATATCCTCGGAAAAGAACCAAAGTCTATGAGGGTGCTGGATGAAATCAGGAAAAT
>CAZRUU010000077.1:0-6622 GCA_964603235.1 uncultured Syntrophaceae bacterium
TGTTGGCAACGAAATAGAACAGACCTTTTTCTTCATGTGTTGTTGCGCAACAGCAGGCTATTATGTTAATCCTGTTATCACTCAATATATCACTGATATCTGATAGCTGTCCCGGTACGTTGTTCAGCCAGAGTTCAATCTGTTTTACTGTCTTCACCGTGAATCTCCTTTTGGGGTCTGTCATGAAATGAGTATCACATTTATGCATCTCATCTTCAGGCCATCTTCAGCCGATTTTCAATCGCAAATTCCTGAAAAGAGCTCTGCTATTCCTGCGGTTTTGCTCAATCGTATCGACTAAATCTGACTCAAATCTGAGCGCCTAATTGAAACACTTATTTCATGACAGACCCTTTAGAATATATTCAGCGCCCTTGTCCAGACCCTTGCGATTCAGTTTCATTATACGGGCTTTTCCACCCTTCACGATTTCTGAAAGTCCGTTCATTATTGAGTCAAGAGATGTTATCTTTGTATGGGCCACAAATGCCCCCAGCATAATCATATTTGCGATACGTTCACTGCCCAGCTTTTTCGCGATGTCAATGGCGGGTATCCTTATGGCGGTCAAATCGTCCCTTGTCAGCTCTCTGTCCACATGATTTGAGTTAAGGAGGATAACACCGCCTTCTTTCATTACGCCTTCATATTTCACCAGGGAAGGCTTATTCATGATCACCGCGAAATCGGGAGAAGACGCTACAGGAGAAAATATCTCTTCATTCGATACAACAACCGTGCAATTTGCCGTGCCTCCACGCATCTCTGCGCCGTATGCGGGGAGATAGGTTACTTCTCTGCCGTCACGCATTGCAGCCACCGCGAAGACATAACCCATCATCAGGACACCCTGTCCTCCAAATCCCGAAAAGACAGTTTTTTTCATAAGAGCCAACCCTTTTTAACCTGTTTCGTCCTTTATGACCTTAAGTGGAAAAGTCTGAGTAACATTTTCATCGATCCATCTGCAGGCGTCTATCGGAGACATCTTCCAGTTGGTAGGGCAGGGCGAAAGAATCTCGACGAGAGAGAACCCCAGACCTGCCATCTGTACCTTGAAGGCCTTCGTGATGGCCTTTTTGGTTTTTCTTATGTTTTTTATGGAATTGACCGCTGTGCGTTCTATATAGACAGCACCTCTTGTTATTGCCAGCATTTCGCTCAAATCGATAGGAGCCCCGTCACGATTTTTGTCACGACCACCCGGCGTTGTGGTGGATTTCTGGTCGAGCAGAGTTGTCGGGGCCATCTGCCCTCCCGTCATCCCGTAGCAATTGTTGTTAACAAAAATGACGGTAATATTTTCACCTCTGTTTGCTGCATGGATGGTTTCGGCGGTTCCGATGGCGGCGATATCCCCGTCACCCTGATAGGAAAAGACGATCCTGTCCGGAAGAGTGCGTTTTATTCCGGTGGCCACTGCCGCGCCCCTTCCGTGGGGGGCTTCTCCCATGTCTGTGTCAAAGTAGTCATAGGCCAGTACCGCGCAACCGGCCGGCGGGACACCTATTGTTTTTTCTCCTATGTCAAGCTCTCCTATGACTTCGGCCATTAATCGGTGAATGATACTGTGCCCACACCCCGGACAGTAATGGAACGGCGCCTCTTTCATATATTTCGGTCTTTTAAAGACAACTTTTTCCATTTATCAATCCTCTTCCAGGTGCTGGCGGTAATAGAGGCTGCTTATTACTTTGGCTATTTCATCTGGGGTTGAGATAATTCCTCCCGGCCGTCCATAGAAGTGCACGTTGCTTTTTCCCCCCAGGGACAGCTTTACATCGTCTATCATTTGTCCTGTATTCATCTCAAAAACAAGAAAATCCTTGACCAATCGGCCCATTTCCCTGATGGTGTTACCGGGAAAGGGCCACAGGGTGACAGGTCTTAAAAGGCCCACCTTGAGTCCCATTTCACGCGCCCTCTTTATGCCGCCCTTGGCTACCCTTGCGGCAGTCCCGTAAGCTACGATCACAAGTCTGGCATCTTCAGTCATATAGGTTTCCGCGCTTGCAATTTCTCTGGAGATAGCTTCATACTTTCTTGCTAGCTTCCAGTTATGTTCTTCCATTGCTACAGTACCCAGGATCAGTGACTTGATTATTCTGCTCGGTCTTTCCTTTGCCCCGTCTAGTATCCACGGTTTGGAGGGCAGTTCACTGAGATTGACGGGATCAGGAAAGATAACTGGTTCCATCATCTGACTCATCATGCCATCGGCCAGTATCATGACAGGTGTTAAGTATCTGTCCGCATATTCAAAGGCTTTTCTTGTAAGGTCGACCAGTTCCTGTCCATAGGCCGGGGCTAGAACGATAGTACGATAGTCTCCGTGTCCTCCGCCCCTGGTGGCCTGAAAGTAATCTCCCTGGGAAGGCGCTATATTGCCGAGACCTGGCCCACCACGCATGCTGTTCACGATTACCGCTGGAAGTTCCGATGCCGCCAGAAATGATATGCCCTCCTGCTTGAGGCTTATACCGGGGCTGGATGAGCTGGTCATTGCTCTCGCTCCCGCCATGGATGCCCCGAGCACCATGTTGATCGCGGCGATTTCACTTTCTGCCTGGATAAAGGTGCCGCCTTCCAGATTGGCCATTGCGCCGGACATGAATTCCGGGAGCGCGTTTTGTGGTGTTATGGGATAGCCCGCGTAAAATCGGCATCCGGCGCGTATGGCTGCTTCGCCGATTACCTGGCTTCCTCTCATCAACAATTTTTTATCCACGATAGACCTCTATTGCAATATCAGGGCAGATCACTGCGCACATGGCGCAGCCTGTACACTTACGATCTTCCACGGCGTTTGTTTCCGTGAATTTGGCTGGATAATACCCCTTTTCATTTAATTCCCCAGAAATAACAATAAGTTCATTAGGGCATACCGACACGCAGAGATAGCAGCCCTTGCATAGTTTACTGTCGATTACTATCCTGCCTTTTTTTGAGTTTATGGTCATGGATGTCCCTATTTGCCCCTCACTCAATGTGTCCAAGAGACTCTTTTTCAAGGAAAGAAAAATCAATTTGATCAGGCCGGTAGGGCAGTGACTCTCTTATGTTATCGGGAATATGCCCCCACTCTGCCTCGAACCCCTCTAAAAACATCTGACGGCCTTTTAAGAAATCCCTGACCTTTTTTTTCAACAATTCTTTATCCTGGAACTTGGGATAGGCGATCATATTATCCATGTTCGCCCTGTCACTTTTTATAGGATGGTGATAACCGAGATGGTCCGGTTCGGAGCCGAATCTCAGTTGAATCCTCAATATATCGCCGTATGATGAAAGAGACTGCCTCAGTGTAACTTTCTCCTCATCTTCGCCAATAGTCCCTGTATTTGCCAGGTAGCACCTGATGCGATTTTTTTTAATGATATTGTAAAACAACTTGGCATGTTCCAGCCGATCTCCTGCGACAAAGGGATCGAGGAAAAAAACCCGCTTAAATTTACCCGCCTGATCAGGATCACCGCCTGTGCTCTCAATCGATTCGCCGTATATGAACTGCATTGTTGCCTGTTCGGGAGTCAGCCGGGCTATAACATTGGCCAGGGGATTTCTTGTTAATATGAAGATATAGTCTATCCTGTCAACCCTCAAGCTTTTGCTGGCAAGTCCTATATTGTCCCGCCGTATAACGGCCCTGCCGTTACCCGTTTTACTGACATCTTTGAAATCAGGTATGTAGGGATAACGCGAGATTGCTACATTTTCAAGAAAAGTATCGGGAGAAAGTACGGCACGTAAAATTTCCGGCTGACTTTCGTCGAGGCCTTCCGTTTTGATATAGAGACCACCCTGCTCAAAGGCGGCATAGCTTCCGTCTAAACCAAGGGCACCCCCATCATCGCCTATCATTTCAGATGTTTCCTTAGGAAGTTTGGCCAGCTTACGACAGAGCGTAGTGGTCTTACCGGTGGCAGTAAGACCCGAAACACCAGTCACCCTCTCCTGCAATTCCGGTCTTTCCGTCTCGAGATCGTAAATCCAGAGATGATCCACTCTTGCCCCGCTATGCAGGAAAATCCCCAGCTTATCGATCTCTTTTACCCGCCAGCTTTCGAACTGAAAAATACCCTTTTTGGCTTCACCGACATACGTGCTGTTACGGCAGATCTTTACCTGATCCCCCCGTTTGTCACCCATCCAGAGACGAATTGCCACGTCTTTGTCGATTAACTTCTTAAATTTGTTTGGTTCAAAGGCCTCATCCGAGAAAAAGATGATTGTATAAGTCGGGTTTTCCACCACTCGTGCTGCCGGAGTATCCTCAAAAAGAAGTTTTACTCCATAGGCAATCTGGGCATAGGTATCAGGCATAATGAAGCGTGCAGTTACTCCGTCTCTCCCATCCCCTACGATGGTATCCAGGCAGATAATTTTTTCTTGACTGAGACATTCGACGGCCTGAACCGCAAGGGTTTCCTCTTCCTCCCCGAAGGGAGTGTCGACATTATTTCTGGTATGAGGCGCCGAACGAGACATTGGTTCTGAATCTGCGGCAACAGAACCCAGGTTAGTCTGAATAACACCTTCCTGCTGTATGGCAATATCTTTATATTCCTCAAGGGTTTTACCCTCTATGAGTCTGCCATCTTTCTTTGCGTCGTAATAAATCTTTTCAGCGGCTTTTTTAAAATAATTACCCATAAATCAACTGATTATCCTTTTCTTCTCGGTATTGTCTTTTATTGCATAGCCGGTTACACTGACACGATTTAGCCTGCTGTAGTCTGAAAATTCTGAGGAACAATTGTCAGGCCCGAGAAGTGTCTCCAGATCTGCAGGAGAAAAGGAACAGAAGCGGAAAAGGTGTTTCTCCAGGTTTTCTGTTTTTCCCCAGAGCATTTGTATATATTCCCTGCGTTTCGGTTCTATCCCGTATCTCTCCATAATATAATTCATCCGCTGTGCAAGGGGTGCAACTTTGTCGTGAATCACTCGTTTGTCCGCGTAATTAACCACCTCTGCTTCTGTCGGGTTGTCGGAGGCGAAATATTTATCCAGAAGGACATGTTGTCCAACGACATTTCCAACTTCCGGATAATTCAGACTTATGAGAAGTTGCTTTCCAGTCTGTGCGTGATTTTCATGGGTTTCTATGCTTCTTGTTTTAGTTATATCGTGCAGCAATGCGGAGGCCCGGACAAGATCCGGATTGAGATCTGCATCAAGGGAGTCCGCAAAGAACATGGCTATGCGACAAACCTGAAGGGAATGGGCCACGATATGGTCCATCATCTTCATGTCATACATGATGTGATAACATTCTTGTCGCGTTGGTATTCTCATATGCACCCATCCTTTGGAGGTGTGTCTCCACGCAATTAACGACCGTCTCTCAAAAACTCATTCCCCCGAAGACTTTTTCTAACAGATAGATGGCGAAAATGCGAGACTGTTTTTACATTTCTCCTTGCATTTCACCGGAAGTGAATCTCCTCCAAGTTCAATACCATAAAGGATATCATGTTGTTAACTCATATTATTGTTTCGAAAAGAAGTATATTAGGAGATGTGTTGAAAAAAACCGGGAAGGTTCTTCACCTTCCCGGGGAGGGGTATTTGCCGGTTAAACTCGGATTATGACTTAACCGGCCTTACAGGGTTTAAGCTCGAATCGGAGGAGGTCTGATTCGGTCTTGTTGTCTGTACTAGAAAGCAATTTGTGTGCCAGAGGACAATGAACCAAACTAACTATCTGGAATACAATCACATTTGCTATAGGGAGTTCTGAAATCGATATGATGCCTGTTTTAAATAGAGGAACAAAATGTCGAAATAAAACGAAGTTCAGGTTAAAATGACGTAGAAACAACAGGTTCGAGTATTTGTAGTCTTTGAACAGAAATCGACATAATTGTCGAAACAGGGTATTTTATGATCATTTTTAGATTTGTTTTGACCTGCAATTTTATTATGATAATAAGAACCGCTGACAGTAAACTGTAAACTGTGAACCGACAATCCAGATGCAATCTGGGTTACATGCTGTCTAAATATTAATGCCTGTGAAATGGGTAGTTTCGGAGGTCTGATTATATCATGGAATATCTGCTGGTTTTTATTATTGGGGTTGTTTCCGGGATTGTTATTATGCTCTCGATCAACTGGATAAGGAAGAGGGATACGGAAAAAATCGCGCGTGAGGCGGTTGATCAGGCTGAATCCAGGAGAATCAAGGATGTCGATTCATTGCTGGACAGGGTCAGAGAATCCTTTGGCGCACTTTCACTGAACGCATTGTCAAAGAATACGGAAGATTTTCTGAAACTTGCCAATGAAACGCTCTCTAAACAAACTCAGGCCGGCGAGAAGGATCTTGATGGAAAAAAGAGACTTATAGAACAATCCCTTGGAGTTATGAAGGAGGATTTGCTAAAAGTCCGAGGTCTTGTGACGGAGCTGGAAAAGGACAGGGAGAAGAAATTCGGACAATTATCCAGCCAGTTGGAATCAACCGCCACACAGACTATGAAACTCCAGGAAACCACCATTCAACTGCAGATAGCGCTGTCAAATACGAAAGCGCGGGGGCAGTGGGGTGAGAGAATGGCTGAAGATGTACTGAGAATGGCCGGATTTATAGAAGGCATCAATTATCAGAAGCAGAAGGTTC
>CAZRUU010000078.1:0-6619 GCA_964603235.1 uncultured Syntrophaceae bacterium
GTGGACAAAGGCATCGTCCATACCTTCAGAGCAAAATTTGTCATGCTGGCCACAGGAGGATCAGGAAAAGTTTACCTGATTACAACAAATCCCGATATTGCTACGGGAGACGGCGTGGCAATGGCCTACAGGGCCGGCGCTGAAATAGCCAATATGGAATTCATGCAGTTTCATCCCACCTGCCTTTATCATCCCGATGCGAAATCCTTTCTCATAAGTGAGGCGGTAAGAGGCGAGGGAGCCGTACTGAAGCTCAAGAATGGCTCCACATTCATGGAGAAATACCATCCAATGGGGTCACTGGCCCCTAGAGATGTTGTCGCCAAGGCGATAGACACAGAGCTGAAAAAATCAGGGGATGAATACGTCATCCTGGATATCACACATATAGGAAGGGAATTCCTTGTAAAGAGATTCCCTTATATTTATAACAGGTGTCTTGAGTTCGGCATCGATATGGCTGTCGATTCCATACCGGTGGTCCCAGCGGCCCATTACCAGTGTGGAGGAGTGTTGGTAAGTCCCTCCGGTGAGACCAGTATCAGTGGACTTTTCGCGTGTGGAGAAGTAGCATGTACCGGCCTTCACGGTGCCAACCGTCTCGCAAGCAATTCACTCCTGGAGGCTCTCGTGTTCGCGCACAGAGCGTTCAAGAAGATCCGTCAGCTCATACCGACAGTGGAAAAAGACTCCACACCCATACCTCCGTGGGATCCGAAGGGTGCGACCGAAAGCGACGAATCTATTGTAGTCTCGCATAACTGGGATGAAATCAGGATGTGCATGTGGAACTATGTGGGCATCGTAAGGTCCGACAAGAGGCTGGAGCGCGCAAAGAGAAGAATCGATCTGATAACGCGGGAAATAGAGGAATACTACCGGAATTTTACCATAACGACCAATTTGCTCGAACTGCGTAATATCGCCACGGTGGCCGGGGTTATTATCAAGTGCTCGCGTCTCAGGAAGGAAAGTCGTGGTCTTCACTACAATCTTGATTTTCCTGAAAAGGACGATGTTAACTGGATAACGGATACGGTGATAAGAAAGGACTGGGGATAAAGGATTGAACCATGAATAAGAAACAGATAAAAAAGACTCCTCTGCATGACTGGCACTTGGAACATGGTGCCAATATGGCTGTGTTCGGCGGATACGAGATGCCCCTCTGGTACCTTTCAGGGGCGAAACGGGAGCACCTCGCGGTCCTCACCGGTGCCGGAATGTTCGATACGAGTCACATGGCCGTTATTATGGTTGAGGGCCCCGATGCGTTAACCCTTCTTCAAGCCTGTTTCACCAAGGACCTGGATGCGTGCATAGGAAAGGATAAGACCCCTCTTGTGCCGGGAAGATGCGCCTACGGAGCATTTTTAGACGATATGGGCCATGTCAGGGACGATTCTGTTGTCTCGCAGGTAACGCCGGAGATATACATGATTGTCGTAAACGCCGGAATGGGTGAACAGATCGCCCGTCACTTGAAAGATCAGGCAGGCGGGTCAGATGTTGAAATTCACGATCTTACCGACGGAGTCGGAAAGATAGATATACAGGGACCCATGTCCGCCAGAATATTAGCGGGAATAATCAGGGAACCGGAACTGGTATTTGATCGCATGGTCTATTTCAGCTTCAAGGGATTCTTTGATGACGATTCCCCCCTTGCGGATGCCGTGCGTCTCTCAGACGGCACTCCTGTTATGCTGTCACGCACCGGCTATACAGGAGAGTTCGGCTTTGAAATATTCATGAGCCCCTATCATATCGAGCATGTGTGGAAAATGGCGCTGGAGGCCGGAAAGGATTTTGGTTTTGTAACATGCGGTCTCGCCGCGCGCGATTCGTTAAGAGCGGGCGCTGTGCTTCCCCTGTCCCATCAGGACATCGGCCCCTGGCCATTCATCAACAATCCCTGGAGTTTCGCCCTTCCCTTCAATGACGACCGAACGGATTTCACCAAAAAGTTCATGGGTGACGATGCCCTCAAGAAGATTAAAGAACCGGAATATACTTATCCCTTCACGGGCTTTGACCTGCGCAAGGTTTCCCCCGGCGATTCAACGGTTGTAACAGACCCCGACGGCGCCAAAATCGGCATTGTTTTGACCTGTGTAACCGATATGGCCATAGGCCGGGTGAAGGAAAGAATATACAGCATAGCCAGCCCGGACAAACCGGATGAATTCAATCCAAAGGGACTTTCCTGCGGGTTCGTCAGAGTAACAAGAAAACTGTCTGTCGGAGACACCGTGGAACTGAAGGATGGCAGAAGAACCATAAAAGTTGTAATCGTGGATGATATCCGACCCGCTCGCACCGCACGCAGGGCAATCAAGAATATGTTGTGAGACTTTGACAGGATAACAGGAATGTCCTGTTTAATATTTAAGGGGAGAAAAAACATGAAAGAGATCGAAGAATTATTTTTGCCGGACAATGTACGCTACGCAGAGTCGCATGAATGGACCAGAGATGACGGCGCTAATATAACGATAGGGATCAATGACTACGCGCAGGATCAGCTGGGTGATATCGTGTTCGTGGAACTTCCCGACGTTGGCGATACCTTCGAAAAGGGAGAGGATTTCGGCACGCTTGAATCTGTGAAGTCCGTCTCCGAGATATATATGCCGGTGTCGGGAGAGATCATAGCGATAAACAAAGCACTTGAGGAAACGCCGGAACTTGTAAACGAGGAACCTTATAATAACGGCTGGATAATCGAGGTAAAGCCGAATGATCCGGACGAAATAAACACCCTCATGGACAGCAGTGAATATCTCAAAATGCTGAAAGGAGAGGAATAAATGCGCTACCTGCCCCATACCGAAGAGGATGTCAGCTCAATGCTGCACGCGGTGGGTGCGGAGAATATAGATGATCTGTTTTCGATGATCCCCGGGAACTGCAAGATGGCTAACAGCCTGAACCTGCCGGAGGCGCTGACGGAATGGGAACTAAACACTCTCATGGACAGCATTTCGAAAAAGATAGCGGTCTCCCCGGCATACAAAATCTTTATGGGCGCGGGAAGTTACAATCACTATATCCCTGAATCAGTGTCATATCTCCTCGGCAGGTCCGAGTTCTCGACTGCCTATACGCCTTATCAGCCTGAGATAAGCCAGGGAACCCTTCAGGCAATATATGAGTATCAGACACTGGTCACCCGCCTGCTAGGCATGGAGGTGGCAAACGCCTCGATGTATGATGGAGCGTCCGCTCTTGCCGAAGCCCTCCTTATGGCCACACGCGTAACAAAGCGGAAAAAAGTGGCTCTGTCAGAGCTTATCCACCCATATTACCGCGATGTAGTCCGTACCTATTTAGAACCGGGCGATTATGAGATTGTGGAGCTGCCCCGCCTCGAAAACGGAAGGACTGATATCTCAGGTGTGGCCGGCATGAATGATCTCGCTGCTGTCGCTATTCAGTCCCCCAACTTTTTCGGGTGCATGGAGGATCTTCAGGCAATTGAAGGAACCATCCATGAATCGGGTGCACTTTTCGTTCTTTCTTTCACAGAACCTCTGGCCTATGGCCTCTTCAAAAACCCCGGCAGCCAGAAAGCGGATATCGTCTGCGGAGAGGGGCAAAGTCTCGGCATACCTCAGTCCTTCGGGGGGCCGGGACTTGGAATGTTCGCCTGTCGGATGAAGCATGTGCGCGATATGCCGGGCCGCCTTGTGGGAAAAACCACCGACATGGATGGCAGACCCGGTTTTGTCCTGACACTGGCCACGAGGGAACAGCACATCCGCCGGGAAAAGGCAAAATCCAACATATGCACAAATAACAGCTTGTGCGCGCTGGCATCCGCCATGTATATGGCCTCCGTTGGGGGCACCGGTATCCGTGAACTGGCCTGTCTCAACTACGACAAGGCCGAATATCTCAAACGTGGACTGAGAGAAGCGGGATTTAAGATCACTTTCGACAGCCCCACATTCAATGAATTTGTGGTGGAATTCGGAGAAGACTTCAAGTATACCTATAAGAAATTGGTCGAACAGCTTATAATAGCAGGGACTCCGCTCGCCACCTGGTACCCTGATCTTTCCGGTCACTACCTGTTGTGCGTGACGGAAACCATGGGAAGGGAAGATATGGATACCCTGATAAAGGAGGTGCGGTCATGAAAGAATTGCAAGCGACCTCCGGCCTGATATTCAACGAATCTCTGCTGTGGGAAAAGGGGAAAAAGGGAAGACGGGGGTTCTCCATGCCCCGTAGGGACGTTGTCCCCTTCCCTCTCGCTGAAGGACTCGCGGGTGACGGACCCGACTTTCCTGATCTTTCCGAGGTGGACGTTGTACGACATTACACAAGGTTGTCACAGTGGAATTTCGGCGTCGACTCGGGAATGTATCCCCTCGGCTCGTGCACCATGAAATATAATCCCAAGATCAACGAGAGAGAAGCCTCTCTTCCAGGATTCGCTGGAGCACATCCCCTGCTTCCTCCTGAGCTGTCGCAGGGCGCCCTTGAGCTTATGTACCTGCTTGAACGGTATCTTGCCGAGATAACGGGGATGGACGCCGTCACGCTTCAGCCAGCCGCCGGGGCGCATGGAGAACTGACTGGGATGCTTCTCATACACGCGTATCATAAAAGCAGGGGCTTGCACCGGTCAAAGATTATCGTTCCCGACACCGCGCACGGTACCAATCCCGCGAGTGCCACCTTGTGTGGATTTAATTCCGTGGGCGTGGAATCAAACGAAAAAGGAATCATATCGACAGAAGCTGTCGCCGCCATTATGGACGAAGACACGGCAGGGATCATGATAACCAATCCTAACACGCTGGGACTTTTTGAAGAAAATATCAGGGGAATCGCAGAGATTGTCCATTCAAAGGGAGGCCTTGTCTACGGCGATGGCGCGAATATGAACGCCGTCATGGGAATAGTACAGATGGGGAAAATCGGGTTCGACGTGATGCATTTGAACCTTCACAAGACATTTTCGACCCCTCATGGAGGCGGAGGACCCGGTTCAGGACCGGTATGCGTAAAAGATATTCTGAAACCTTTTCTCCCCGTTCCGAGAATCACAAAAGAGGGAGACGAATACCGGCTGTTCGGAGATTTCCCGGAATCCATCGGAAAGGTGCAGGCATTTTACGGAAACTTCGGGGTTATGATCAAGGCCTGCAGTTACATCATGACCATGAGCAGCGAGGGCCTGAAAAGGGCAAGTCAGCTTGCCGTCCTCAACGCCAATTACATAAAGGAAAACCTTAAGGAATCGCTCTATCTTCCCTACGACAGACCATGTATGCACGAATGCGTTTTTTCCGATAAATTCCAAGAAGGTGCAAAGATTACCACGCTGGATATGGCCAAGCGTCTCATGGATTATGGTTTCCATCCACCGACAATCTATTTTCCGCTTGTGGTGCATGGCGCTATGATGATTGAACCCACGGAAACAGAATCAAAAGAAGATATAGACCGTTTCATAGAGGCTCTCAAGGCCATAGTAGCTGAAACCGGAAAAGACCCCGATCTCCTGAAAAAGGCACCTACCCGGCCAAAGCTGCGCAGGTTGGACGAAACCGCGGCAGCAAGAAAGCCCCATCTCGCGGGATAACATAATGAATAGCGAAACGCAGATCCGAACGCGAAAGCCTCCATGGCTCAGGAGGAGTCTCCCGAAAGGGGCCGAGCATCAGGCGGTCAGAAAACTACTCAGGGAAAACAGGCTGCATACAGTCTGTGAAGAAGCCCTTTGTCCAAATATCTGGGAATGTTTCTCCAGAGGCACCGCAACTTTTCTTATCATGGGATCGCTCTGCACGCGAGGCTGTCGTTTCTGCGCGATGTCCCGTGGAAAACCGGCCCCACCCGACCCGGAAGAACCATCCAGGGTTGCGGGAGCGACTCGACAGCTGGGGCTCGACTATGTCGTTGTTACATCCGTCACAAGGGATGATCTCCCCGATGGAGGAGCCTCGTTCTTTTCCGATACAATCACAAAAATCCGCGAAGATGTTCCGGGCACGCGTGTCGAAGTGCTGATACCCGATTTTCAGGGAGACTCACAAGCTTTAGCTTCCGTCATCAGTGCGCGCCCCGACGTTCTTAATCATAATATAGAGACGGTTCCCCGTCTATATCCTGCGGCAAGACCTGACTCATCATACCGGCGCTCGCTTGCGCTCCTTGAACGTGCTAAGAAAGAAGACTCGGCTATACCGGTAAAATCGGGAATTATGTTAGGCCTCGGGGAGTCATCAAAAGAGATAAGGCAGACACTGCACAACCTTGTTGATACAGGATGCAATATACTGACAATGGGACAATACCTTCAACCTTCAAAAGCAAACCTCGCGGTCGAACGCTTTGTACATCCGGATGAATTTGATGAATGGCGAGTGGTGGCGCTTGAGATGGGATTTTCAGGTGTTGTCAGCGGGCCGCTTGTAAGAAGCTCATACAAAGCCGGGGAACTCTACAAAACGGTGACGCGAAAGAACTTGGCAAAATAACAGAATATACAAGACATCTTTAATCCTGAATATTTTGTTGATCCTGCCTGATGGAGAAACCCACGCTTGCCGCAAGTTTCCCCCATACATCGACAATGTTTACCACCAGAGTATCGGAGAGATAT
>CAZRUU010000079.1:0-6580 GCA_964603235.1 uncultured Syntrophaceae bacterium
TAAATAGAGTAAAAAACCGATAACGATAATTAATGCTGTCATTTCCTACCTCCTTCTCTAGCGGTTAAGCAGTTAAGAATTAAACAAAAAAATCATCCCTCTCTGTTTAGCACGGCATTGATAACCACGCCGGTATGAGCAAACTTTATGATAAAGAAAATAACGCTTTTGCTAATATAAAAATCAGTGAGCGAGAAGTTCCCCCAGTATGTAATTGGTATTACTCTGTCATAAATTTAAAGTCAAATTTTTTTCCTTGTTGATATAGTAATTTATAATAGTAATCTTAACAAAATTAGGGTTAGGTTCATTATCAAATCGGCACAGTAAGCAACTGAAGTCCTCTTCTGCTATTACTCTCGCCGTGCCTGCGCAATTGTCCCCAGAACCATTCCACTAAAACATATTTGGATTCATGCAAAGCATAGGTTTTCAGTTTAAAGAACTCTCTGCATCTAATCTGCAGGGCTGTCTTTGTATGGTTTTTATCGGAACAATCTTTGTTCGGTTCTTGTAATTCCTTTTATTCATTTATGTTTTAAGAATTAAGCAGGGATAACTTATAGGGGATTTATGGCCAATAAATAATCTTGACAATAAAAATATTCTGGCGTATTTCTATTGAACAAGTAGGATATTTTTTGAAGATTCCCACAGCAAGTTGCGGTAAATCTCCGACTGTTAGCAAAATCCTTTACTTTTTGTTCGCTTCAATTCGATATTTCATAAATCCTCACCTCGGGGGCTAAAAGAAATGGGACAAGAGAGAAGCACTGATGCGGTAATTGCCGAAGAACTTAAGATAGGCAGCAAGATCAGGGAACTAAGAGAAAAAAAACTTTACACCTTACAGGACCTTTCGACAAAAACCGGCTTTCCAAAGACTCTCTTATCAGACATTGAAAAAGGCGTCTTTATCCCTCCTGTAGCAACACTACTAAAACTGGCTAAATCTCTGAGCGTAGGAATGGCATATTTCTTTGAGGATATGAATATAGGTGAAAAGATATCCATTACCCGTAAGGATGATCGAGCCAGGATCAAAAGGCGTCCACATCACCATGAAGAGGGTGAAGTTGATTATATCTATGAATCCCTGGAGACAAAGAGGTCCGATAAACATATGGAGCCCTTGTTTGTGGAATTTCAACCTGTGGCCACAAGTGATATGGTATTTGTAAACCATGAAGGTGAAGAGTTCTTGTATATACTTGATGGAACGGTAGAGTTTCGTACCGATGATCGGACGGAGATTCTTGAGCCCGGTGATGCACTATATTTCGATTCGGATATAAACCACAGTTTTCGTTCTCTGAATGGAAAAACGGCCAAGGCTGTAGTTACAGTCTGGAATAAGATATGAAGGAATTCAACTGTCATGCTTGAAATTCGATTTCACGGTCGCGGTGGGCAGGGGACTGTGATAGCCGCCATTATACTGGCCAAGGCATTCTTTAAGGTGGGATATCAAGTGCAAAGCTTTCCTGTCTTTGGAGTGGAAAGGCGGGGTGCTCCGGTCGAAGCTTATATACGGGCTGACAAGAAAGATATTCTCATCAGAACCAATGTTTATACCCCAGACCATGTGGTAATTCAGGATCGTACCCTTCTCCAGAGTATCGACGCAACAAAAGGGCTCAAACAGGGGGGATGGATATTAATCAACAGCCTAGGACCTCCGCCTGATGTACGTCCCTTTGCAGGGTTTAAATTGGCTTTTATTGATGCAAACGCTATTGCCCTCAATCACCAACTGGGGACACGAACTCAGCCCATTGTCAATACATCCATGATCGGCGCTTTTGCTCGACTGTTTGAGATGCCTCACATGACTGCCGTTGCTGAAGCTATCAGGGAAAGCGTTTCTGTGAATGCCGAAGCAAACATAGGCGCAGCGGAAGATGCCTACAACAAAGTCCAATTGCTTGGAATGATAGAGGGGAAAAATATTTCTTTAACTTAGATCTTCTATGTTGTGCGGAAATAAAAAATGACAGAAAAGAAAAAGACCTCTAAAGTCACACCCCTATTCTTTGCCCGTTCATATTTATCCACAGAAAGCAACAAGACAGGTTCGTGGCGCTTTTTAAGACCCCGTTATGAAGAAAAGACAGCTCCCTGTAGTGTGGCCTGTCCTGCCGGGGAGGACATAGGCCGGATAGAAATGTTGACAAACCAGGGGATGTTTAAAGAGGCATGGGAGACCATCCTCAGGGAAAATCCCTTTCCCGGTGTGTGCGGAAGCGTATGTTACCATCCATGCGAAGGGGCGTGTAACCGTGGTGAGTTCGATAAGGCTGTTGCCATTAATGCCATAGAGCGGTTTCTTGCGGACACTGCCTGTAAAAACGAACTCAAGCCTCTCCTTACTAAACTTCCCGCAAAAAAGGAAAAGATTGCCGTTGTAGGAGGAGGTCCCAGTGGCTTGGCTGCCGCCTATTTTCTGACACTTCTAGGTTATAATTGCGATGTATTCGAGGCCACGGCTGAACCTGGCGGGGTCCTCCGATGGGGAATCCCGCACTACAGGTTGCCTCTGCCGGTTCTCGAAAGAGATATTTCGCTGATTAAAGATCAGGGTGTGCAGATAAAAACGGGGGTTCATATTTCTAAAGAATTTTTGAAAGAGATAGAAAAAAATTACAATGGTGTCTTTATCGGTTGTGGATATTCCCATTCACGGAAACTGGAGATTCCAGGAGAAGATTTGGAAGGAATAGAAGATGGGCACGCATTTCTTAACAGGATTCGCCATGGTGAAAGACCCCGCCTGGATGGCCTGTATGTCATTATTGGAGGCGGGAATACGGCTATAGACGTTGCGAGAAGTGTTGTAAGGCTGGGGGGAACTCCCCTTATTGCATACAGGCGGAGAAGGCAGGATATGCCCGCTTTCCCCGATGAAATTGAACTGGCCCTTGATGAAGGTGTTACCCTGAAAGAACTTGTCATTCCCGTAAGTGTTGTTCCCGATAAGGGAGATTATGTCTTAACCTTACATCATATGAACATTACGGGAGAGGATGACAAGGGCAGGGCTCTTGTAGAGCCTGATGGTAGCAAGATCGAGGAAATCAGGGTAAAGAATGTCTTCAAGGCTATAGGAGAAGAACCGGCGGAATCCTGGTGTAACCCCCCTCATGGCGGCGAAGGGATTGTGACCTTGAATAACTCTGTTGTGGATTGCCGCACCGAAAGTGCAGCCATTGTCTTCGGTGGCGACCTGACTAATGAAATAAAGAGTGTCGTCCACGCAGTTGCCTCGGGCAAGGAGGCGGCCATTGCTCTGGATATCCTGTTCAGGGAAGGCTTGGATGCCGTGGAGCCTGAAATCGGAGATTGTCTCGTGGGAAATGGCAGCTTCTGCTCCATGGAAATATATATGAAGGGACCCCGTTTTGATAGAAGTTCCCATGTAGTCTCCTATAGTGAGATCAACGCAGATTATTTTTATCTTTCTCAAAGGATTACCCAGCCGCGTCTCCTGAGAGAGGAGCGCCTCGCTACATTTGATGAGGTGAATCTTAAGATCTCGGCGAGTCTAGCAATCAGAGAGACAGAACGCTGCTTTAACTGTGGGCTTTGTAATCAGTGTGATAATTGTTATCTCTTCTGTCCCGATCTTGCAATAGTTCGCGACAAAACTCCTCAGGGGAGGCATATCAATTATGATTACTGTAAGGGGTGTGGTCTTTGTGTCGTAGAATGTCCCCGTAACGCCATGGTCCTGGTGGAGGAAACAAATGAAGCAAGTACTGGAAGGGAGTCAAGCGGTAGCTGAAGCTGTTCGTCTGTCACGGGTTACAGTAATTTCGGCTTACCCCATTACACCGCAGACTCATATAGTTGAATACCTTTCCGATTATGTCGCAGACGGCACGCTAAAGGCCTCCTATTTAAAGGTGGAAAGTGAGCATTCCGCGTTGGCCTCACTCGTTGGAGCGGCAAGTTGCGGGGTTCGAACGTTTACTGCCTCTTCGTCTCAGGGCCTGGCCTTAATGCATGAAATTCTTCACTGGGCATCAGGGGCAAGGCTTCCCATTGTGATGGCCGAGGTTAATCGTGCCCTTGCCCCGGGCTGGAACATCTGGGCTGATCAGCTTGATAGTCTGGCACAGAGGGACACGGGTTGGATTCAGCTCTATTGCGAGCATAGTCAGGAAGTTCTTGATACCGTTTTTCTCGCATACAGATTGGCAGAGGCGGTTAGTCTCCCCGTCATGGTGATCATGGACGCATTTTTTCTTTCTCATACCTATGAACCGGTTGATTTGCCGGAGCAGAAACTGGTTGATCGCTTTCTTCCCGCCTTTGAGCCCAAATTTCAGATTGATACAGCCGATCCGGTCGCATTGAGTCCGCTTGTTACACCAGACTTTTACATGGAGATGCGCCATAATACGGCAAAGGCAATGGAAGAATCCATACTGCAGCTTGCAGAGATTGAGGAGGATTTTTCGAATATTTTCGGACGGTATTATGGCCCGGTTGAGCCCTTTTTATGCGATGATGCAGAGATTATAATGGTTACTTCCGGGACAATGACAGGTACTGCTCGCCAGGTAATTCAGGACCTACGTGAAAAAGGGGAAAAAGTTGGTCTTCTGAAAATAAAACTGTTTAGACCCTTCCCCACAGAAATAATCCGCAAAATTCTTGGATCTGCAAAAAAGGTTGCCATCATCGATAGAAACTTTTCATTTGGCGCGGGGGGTATTTTTGCTCAGGAGGTACGAGCCGCCATGTGCAATCTTCCTGATTGTCCCTGGATATTTGGCTATATTGCCGGATTGGGAGGACGTGATGTAACCACAGATTTGCTGGAGGATATATACTGGCGAACAAAAAAAAGTGATGTTCTTTCCGGGGAAAGTATTTGGATGGGACTTCAGGAGGAAGATCATGCCGTTGAACGTTCCTGAACAGGATTACATGTATCCGGGTCACGTAGCTTGTCCCGGGTGCGGAGCTGCCATAGCCATGAGGTTTTTTCTGAAGGCTATGGGGCAAAAAACCATAATCGTACTCCCTGCATGCTGCTGGTCTATTATTGCCGGGGCATATCCTCAGATGTCCTTGAAGGTTCCCGTTATCCATACAGCTTTTGAAACGGGAGGTTCCGTGGCCAGCGGGGTTAGAGCAGCTTTGGATATCAAAGGAGATACCGAAACGACGGTTGTCACATGGGCAGGTGATGGAGGAACCTTTGATATCGGCTTTCAGGCCCTCAGCGGTGCCGTGGAGCGGAATGAAAATTTCATATATGTCTGTTATGATAATGAAGCCTATATGAATACCGGCATTCAGCGTAGTTCTTCCACACCTTATGGCGCATGGACTACTACAACTCCCGGTGAATCGTGGAAAAGAATGCGGAAAAAGAATATCGTCGAGGCACTTGTGGCACATCGCATTCCCTATGCTGCTACTGCCAGTATAGCCTTCCCGGAAGATCTGATCCGAAAGGTTGAAAAAGCGAAGAAGATAAAGGGCTCGCGGTTTCTGCACTTTTATACGACATGCCCAACCGGCTGGCGGATTCCCTCTGAAATATCTGTCAAAATTGCCAGAATGGCAGTCCAGAACAATATTTTTCCCCTTTATGAGGTGGAAAATGGTGTCAAATATACAATCAATTACAAACCAAAAGAATTCCCGGTGAGGGAATACTTTAAGCTCCAAGGGCGTTTTAAACACCTGACGGATGATGATTTGGCTGAAATACAGGAAATGGTAAATGAGGACTGGGAAATCCTTCTAAGGAAGGCAGGAACTCAATAGACACAACATCCATTTTTTGTCGTACTATCATGAAGACAAAGTAACTAACTTAATCCGGCGCCATCTATGATAAATTTTGTCAAGGGGAAAATGGAGGTTTCTCTTGACCTTCCGGATCGACGGATTCCCGGCGGTTCTTATCCTCCTGCTTCAACTCGATCCTTTTCTTCATCCTTTGTGGGTCGCATAAATAAATCATATGCTACCAGACATCCATTTTCTGTAACAAGGCAGATAGGTTCGCAGTTACGCCATATTCTTAATGACCTCTGCAAAAGATTGAGTTTGAGTCAACCCACCGTCTCGAAAGACTATAATCATTGCAGTGCCTATATGTAGCTTGCCTGGTATTTTTAAAGTTCGGCATAAAACTTGAGAGAAACGGCATGAAGGCACTTCAAATTATTATTTTCCTGGTTATTGTCACATATATTGTGTCGTGTACGGCAAAGCCTGTCCCTTTTGACGAGGCCCACTGGCGGAAGGCTGTGGAAAGTCAGAGCATCGAAAAGCTCTATGCACCCCACTTCGCTGATGGAAAATATTTCAACCCCTGGATGCCTCAGGAACGGGGAAAGTTCCGGCAATTTCTCAGATGGAGATTATCGAGAAAGAGCCACTACACCGAGGAGGAAGAAGCTCATAAGCCAAAGGTTCTGTCCCTGTTAAGCCAGCGGATCAATGCTCTCGCGGATGAAGAGAATTTTATCGCATGGATCGGTCATGGTACATTTCTTATGCGCTTTCAGGGGGAATACTGGCTCACGGACCCCATGTTTTCCAAACGGGCATTGTTTCC
>CAZRUU010000080.1:0-6509 GCA_964603235.1 uncultured Syntrophaceae bacterium
TCGATTCAGCGATTACCTTTTCCTGCAGGTGCGCGGGGAGTTCTTCGTAGTGAGAAATCTCGTAAGAGAAGGTGCCTCTGCCGCTGGTAATCGATGTAAGATCAGGCGCGTATGAAAGAATTTCAGCTAGTGGAACCTGTCCTTTGATGACTTGGTTCGATCCCTCTTTGTCCATACCCATCACACGTCCCCGTCTGCTGTTAAGATCGCCGATTACATCTCCCATATATTCATCGGGTATTTCAATGCTGATGTCGGCTATCGGTTCCAGGAGTGTTGGTTGGCACTCCTGGAATCCCTTCTTAAAGCCCATGGAACCCGCTATTTTAAATGCCATTTCGGAAGAATCCACGGTATGGTACGAACCATCGACAAGTGAAACTCTGATATCAACGATAGGATAGCCGGCCAGAAGACCTTCAGCCATTGCCTCTACAATGCCTTTTCCTACTGCCGGTATATATGTTTTCGGTATAACTCCTCCTACAATCTTATCGACAAACTCAAATCCGCTTCCGCTCGGAAGAGGATCTATCTCGAGCCATGTATCACCGTACTGTCCTTTGCCACCCGATTGTTTTTTATATTTACCCTGGATTCTTGTTTTGCCTTTGATGGTTTCCCTGTAAGGAACCTTTGGCCGTCGAAGGTTTACGTCAACACCAAACTTTCTCTTGAGTTTTTCAAGGGTTACATCGATATGTACCTGCCCAACGCCGGAAAGAATCGTTTCTCCTGTCTGGGAGTCTCTATGGATCGAGAGTGTTTGATCTTCGTCGATCAGCCTGTTCAGGGACGAATGGATTTTTTCTTCATCCCCTTTGGACTTGGGTTCTACCGCGTAGTGAACAATTGGATTTATAAGAGGAATCTTATCGTAGACAATAGGCGATTTTGGATCACATATGGTATCGCCGGTGGATGTTTCTTTCAGTTTAGCAAGAGAGGCAATATCCCCGGGAATTAATGATTCTACCGGAACTTGGGTTTTCCCCTCTAGGTAGAAAATACTTCCGCATTTTTCATTAAGATTCTTTGACGCGTTATAAAAGAAAAAATCCGACGTTAATGTTCCTGAAAATACCCTGAACAATGTAAGTTTGCCCGCGTATGGATCGGCAATGGTCTTGAATACCATTGCCGAAAAAGGTGCTTTTTCATCCGGCGCCCTCTCATCCGTTTCCTCTTCCTCTGTATTCGGCTTTTTACCCACTACAATCCCTTTATCCACAGGGGAGGGAAGAGAACTCACAATAACATCCATGAGAGGGAGAATTCCTGTGTTATTCAGAGTCGATCCACATATAACAGGAATCAAGCCTCCTGAGATCACTCCCTTTCGGAGGCCATTTTGAATGTCGTCGATAGAAAGGTCTCCCTCTTCCAGATATTTGTCCATCAGTTCCTCATCACATTCGGCTATATCTTCCACCATAGTTTCGCGATATGCTTTTGCATTTTTCAGGAGATCTTCAGGAATATCTTCTTTCCTGGGTTTCCCATTGGGATCATCAAAGATAAGTGCCTTCATATTAATAAGGTCTATCAGACCTTTAAAGGATTCTTCGGAACCTATCGGAAGATAGCAGACAGTTACTTTCTTGTCGAATTTAGTGTTTATATCGTTCAGTGCTTTGGAAAAATCGGCACGCTCCCTGTCCATCCTGCTGATATATACAATACGTGGAAGCGATAGTTCGTCAGCGTATCTCCATACCCTTTCCGTCTGGAATTCGACCCCGCCCACGGCATCCACTACGATTATCACGCTGTCGGTAATGCGTAGAGTATATTTGGTGTCCATGAGAAAATTGGAATCGCCGGGAGTATCAATAATGTTTACCTTATATTTTTTCCACTCAAAAAAGTTTATTGCCGAGCCAATGGATATATGTCTTTTCTGCTCTTCCGGTTCAAAATCCAGGGAAGAACTTCCATCGTCGACCCGCCCAAGCTTGTCGGATTTTCCGCTTAAAAACAGGAACGATTCGCAGAGGGAGGTTTTCCCCGTTCCTCCATGTCCAGCGACTGCCACATTCCTGAGTGAATTAGAATTGTATTTTGCCATGATGCTCCCTTCCTGTAGTTGTTGGTGGTGTTATAACCGAAGTTGCTTAGCCCATTCCATCTTGCAAAGTCAAGACAAATTTCTACATTCAGCGGGCTTCTCAGAGGATTTGATTGACCGCAATACAGGATTGTGATATATATTAGATCTTTTATGAATATGGATTGATTTAGATTGGGAAAGGTGTGTGGAAAGAATGTTTAATGTGGGAGATATGGCTGTTTATCCGGCACATGGAGTAGGCGTTATTGAGGCTATAGAAACCAGGAGCGTTATGGGAAGCGAACAAGCCTTCTATGTAATGAAGATATTGGGTAATAATGCGACTATCATGATACCCCGGAATGGCGCTGAATTTGTTGGTCTCAGGGAAGTAATTTCAGAAGAAGAAATACCCGTGGTCTATAAGATATTAAAAGAAAAAAACGTGATGGTGGACAAACAGACATGGAACAAGAGATATAAGGAGTACTCGGAAAAGATAAAAACAGGATCAGTTTATGAAATAGCGGGGGTGTTGCGCGACCTTTTTACGTTAAAGATTGACAAGGATCTGTCATTTGGTGAGAGGAAGATGATGGATACTGCGAAAAGTCTGTTGATAAGAGAAATATCTATAGCCAGTGACTGTGATGAAGTAGAAGTAGAAGAAAACCTTAAAGTAATATTTGCAGCATAATATTTTACATTTCGTTCCTTGAAATAAAGACAATCTCTTGAATATTGATGATATCATAGGAGCAATTGACTTTTTGCTGTTTTGTCATTTTACTGGAAGCAAAAATCATATGTTGTCGGTTAGTTGCATAAATTTACGATCATAATATATATTCATATTATCTTTTTTACGAGTCCGTCAGCATTAGGAGGTGAAATTTGATTCTAAGATTTTTACTCATAGTGGGCTGTTCCATAGGTGGTTATTTTATTGCTTTACAATATCATACATTTCCGTTTTCATTAATAGGGTTAGTAGCAGGATTCTTTCTTTCAATCTTTGTGATACAGATCGAGCAGGCCATAAGAAAACTTTCCCTGAGGGTTATATTCGGCGGTGTTATCGGCACAGTTCTCGGACTTTTGATTGCCTTTCTCTTTACCTATGGGTTGAAGTTTATGCCGGGGCTGGAGAAACAGGAGATAATACCGTGGGGATATCTCTATTTTATAATCACCTGTATTCTGGGATATTTAGGCTTGGTCCTTGGCTTAAAGAAGGTTGAAGAATTCCCCTTTCCCAGATCCAAATCTTCAAAAGATGAAAAAAATCCGGATTACAGGATACTTGATACCAGCGTTATTATTGACGGCAGAATGGCTGATATATGCGATACGGGCTTTATTGACGGCAGTCTGATAGTTCCCCGTTTCGTATTGGATGAGTTACAACAGATTGCCGATTCATCCGATCATATGAAACGTTCAAGAGGCAGGAGAGGGCTGGATATACTCAATCGGATGCAGAAGAGTGAAGGCATAAGGATTGATGTCGTGGATGTCGATTTCCCGGAGATAAGGGGTGTTGACGCGAAACTTGTCGCCCTTGCGAAACAAAAGGGGGGCAAAATCGTAACCAACGACTACAATCTGAACAAAGTTGCTGAATTGCAGGGTATAAAGATCTTGAATGTTAACGAACTTGGGAATGCCCTGAAGCCTCTTGTCCTACCCGGGGAGACAATGAAAGTCAGGGTCATAAAAGAGGGGACAGAAGCGGGGCAGGGTGTAGCATATCTTGATGATGGCACCATGGTGGTTGTGGATAATGGGGGCAAACACATGGGAGAAAACGTAGAGGTGGTTGTAACCAGTGTTCTTCAAACAACGGCGGGAAGGATGATCTTTTCCGGCATGAAAAATGACGAGCATGACGGAACATCCGCACGGATATAAGAAAAAGGTTTCGATTCGGAAAATTTTTCAATAAGACTGACATCCTGAATAAAACAGAAAAATAATAATGATGGTGCAATCAATTGCGATTATCGTTGCCGGTGGTTCCGGAAAGCGAATGTTACAGGATATCCCAAAACAGTTTCTACCGCTGGATGGCGTACCTGTATTAGCCAGAACCCTTAGCAAATTTGAAAAAGCCATATCTGTTGTCCGCATCGTACTTGTGGTTCCGAAAGGGGACATAGATTACGCGAAGGATGAAATAGTTGGTAAGCACCGAATCCTTAAGGTAGAGCATATCCAGGCCGGGGGTAAGACAAGACAGGATTCCGTCAGAAACGGATTGGAGATGGTTGACGACAGAGACGATGTTGTAATTATTCACGATGGTGTCAGGCCGTTTCTATCGGAAGAATTAATAGACCTTTCCATTCGGGAAGCCGTACGAAACGGGGCAGTGGTCCCGGTAATTCCCTTAACGGATACGGTTAAGATAGTTGGTGAAGACGGTATTATAAGAGACACTCCCGACAGGAGTTATCTGCGGTTCGCTCAGACTCCCCAGGCATTTAGAAGGGAAATTATCCTAGAGGCATACAGAAATGCGTACAGAGAGAGATTTTACGGCACAGACGACGCATCCCTTGTGGAACACATAGGCGTGTCTGTGAAAACAATCCCGGGTTCGCACGACAATATCAAAATTACCACGCCGGAAGATATTATCCTTGGTAAACTTCTCCTGAAGAAAATTGGAACAGGTATATGAGAATCGGTTTTGGATATGACAGCCACAGATTGGTGAAAGGGAGGAATCTGATTTTGGGGGGCGTAGATATTCCCTGTGAAAAGGGGCTTCTTGGCCATTCCGATGCGGATGCCCTGCTTCATGCCCTGTGTGACGCCATTCTTGGCGCTATTGGAGAAGGTGACATTGGAAAGCACTTTCCGGACAATGATCCCGCCTACAAAAATATATCCAGCAGAGAGTTGTTGATCAGGGTTAATAAACTGGCAATCCAGAAAGGATACCAGGTTAACAATATTGATTCAACGCTTATACTGGAAGAGCCTAAATTAAGAGAGTATATAGATAAAATAATTGCGAATATAGCTGGGTTTCTTGGTATGGAGCCGGGCCGGGTAAACGTCAAGGCTTCCACCAATGAAGGTATGGGCTTTACCGGACGGCGTGAAGGTATAGCGGCTTTTGCGGTGGTTACGATGGAAGCTCAGAGCCCTCTCCTGCCTTAATACACCCCAGCATGGGGGGTTGTATCTTGACCACCCCGCGTCAGTACTATATAAACACTCAATCTCCATTCTGAACGCATACTAAGTGAGGAGGACTTTGTGAAATACATAAATGAAATCGATATCAAAGGAAAACGGGTGCTGTGCCGTTTTGACTTTAATGTTCCGCTGGATGAGAATCTGCATATTACCGATGACAGGAGGATAAAGGCGACACTTCCCACAATCAATTACGCGCTGGATGAGGACGCGCGGGTAATAGTGATGGCTCATTTGGGCAGGCCGGGAGGAGAAGTAATCGATAGTCTCAGTCTCAGGCCCGTGGCCAGGAGACTGTCGCGCCTCCTTGGCAAAGAGGTTGTGCTGGCGAAGGACTGTATTGGCGATGATGTAAAAACACTGATTAAGGATATGAAACCCGGTTGTGTCTTGTTGCTCGAAAACCTCCGGTTTCACATTGAAGAAGCAGAAAATTCTGATGAATTTGCGAGAGAACTGGCTGGTTATGCCGACGTGTATGTGGACGATGCCTTTGGAAATGCTCATAGGACCCATGCTTCTAATGTCGGAATAACAAAATTCGCAAAGGTGTGTTGCGCTGGTTTCCTGATGAAAAAAGAGCTGAACTATTTCAGCACTACCCTTAAAACCCCCTTTCGTCCTTTTGTTGCCATAATCGGTGGTTTAAAAGTATCAGGAAAGCTCGAGGCCCTCGCGAATCTTATTGGAAAAGTTGACAAAATGATAATAGGCGGAGGCATGGCCTTTACTTTTCTGAAAGCGATGGGGTATGAGGTAGGCAAATCCATTATAGAAGAGAATCTTGTCAATACGGCGCGCCGTAGTATTAAAATAGCAAAGGAAAGAGGCGTGAAATTATATCTTCCCGTTGATTGTGTCATTGCCGAAAGGGCGGACTCAAAAGCAGTTACAAAAATTGTTCCTATGCAGGAAATAGATCCTGACTGGATGGGTCTGGATATCGGACCCGCCTCCATTGCCCTCTTTCGTGAGGTGCTCACCGACGCGAAAACAATTATGTGGAACGGTCCTATGGGTGTGTTTGAGATTGACGCGTTCAGCATGGGAACCTTTTCCATGGTTCATACTGTTGCGCAGTCCCATGCCCTTACGATTGTGGGAGGCGGGGATACGGATGTCGCGGTTCACAGGGCGGGACAAAGCGATTATATTACCTATATATCCACCGGAGGCGGCGCATCTCTCGAACTTCTGGGGGGCAAAAAATTGCCGGCTGTTGAAGCGCTTGATGAATGTGAAAAAAGGATGG
>CAZRUU010000081.1:0-6367 GCA_964603235.1 uncultured Syntrophaceae bacterium
CCGGAAGACGGATGGGATGGCGTATATACGATGACGAAAAAGTGACAGGGTGTAAATTATTGGTCGGGGCGGCAGGATTTGAACCCGAGGACAGCAACCTAAAGTCTTGTTAATGTTGACGTTATATTATTGTTGGTAAAGAGTTGGTAAGATTAGGAATCCGAAAAGGATTTCCTCTCTTTCTTCCTGAAAGTAAGCTTTCGGTAGTTTTGAAAGCTATGCATTACTTCAAATGATATTCATTATTAGTTGTTGCCATTTTTTCCATATTTTACACACTGGGTTTTTGCTCTTTATTGCCACAAAATACCCAATGGAGAAAATTCATTGGTTTGGATTTTATAATGGAATTTCTGTTTTCATTTTTCGTGAAATAAAATAAGATTGTATGAAAGTTCGGAAAATACCTATTAGGCATATTAATTGTTCGACCGAAGAGATGAAAAAAGATGCACAAGGCATGAACAAGAAGATAATTGTGCCAACCCCGCACGGTTCGGTAGTCATCATCTGGAGTGTGACCTATCGGGGGCCGAGGATCGTCCGGGTCCTTCTCTCCAGACCTGCGATGCCTGCAGGAAGGGGGGCGTATGGACTCTATCCGACCGCGCGCACCGCATCGTGTGCGGAAGTCGACACCGTTGTATCCGGAATTAGGGGATTGCTGGAAGGGGAACCGATCGAGTTTTCCCTCGATGTCACAGCCTTGAGCTCCTGTGGAGAGTTCCAGCAACGTGTTCTCCGCGCCGAGCACGCGATTCCGCGAGCCAGTGTCAGCACGTACAAGCTCATTGCTGCGCATCTTGGCGTGCCGGGCGGGGCACGGGCCGTAGGCAATGCGCTGGCCAATAACCCCTTCCCACTTATGGTGCCGTGTCACCGTGCTATCCGCTCTGATCGCGGCCTCGGTGGCTACCAAGGTGGGCTGGAAATGAAGCGGGCTTTGTTGACAAGAGAGGGGATTACCTTCGACAGTTCGGGGCGGGCAGAATGTGCTCGCTTCTATTACGAGGAATGAGATCGAACACGTTGGGTCACTGGACCTTGCTACGCTGCGGCCAGTGACCCTGGCGTTAGCCACGAAAGAGGAGACAATAATGAATTTGGAAATCTGGATTACCTACGTTTTTGCTACAACGCTTATTTTGATAATACCGGGGCCGACAATCATTCTGGTTGTAAGTCAGGCAGTGACACATGGGCGAAAATCAGTTGTGCCACTCGCAGCAGGTGTCGTGTTTGGAGATTTTACAGCAATGACACTCTCCCTTTTGGGACTTGGCGCAATTATGAGCACTTCTGCCACTCTTTTCACATTGTTCAAGTGGATTGGAGCACTGTATTTGCTTTATCTGGGGATCAATCTTTGGAGAGCAGACCCAAACAGCAGTTCAATTCAGCATGGGAAAGAAGATATCTCACAGCGCTCACTTATCAAAAGTTCTTTCATTGTAACGGCACTCAACCCCAAAGGCATTGCCTTCTTTGTGGCATTTTTGCCACAATTCATCAGCCCCAATGAACCCTTTTTCAACCAATTACTTCTGTTGGGTGGGACCTTCCTGTTCTTAGCTTTGGTCAATGCAGCCCTATATGCTTTGTTTGCAAGTCAACTGCGAGAAGTGATAAAGAAGACAAGCGTACGCAAATGGTTCAATCGTTGCGGTGGTACGGCGTTGATTGGAGCCGGGATTTTTACGGCCGGGATGCAGCGATCCGCATAATTGGCTAACAAGGCTTTTGCAGCGAAGCGCAAAAAGAAGCGCCCGCTGAAAAGCGACGTTATGTGTAGGAAGAATAAAAAAGGAATTATGAAAATCACATATTATGTTGCAACAAGTTCTGATGATTTTATAGCAAGAGAAGATGGAGATGTCTCTTGGCTTGATGATATGAATATTGATATGGCTGATGTTGGTTATGACGATTTCTTTGAAAGTATTGATGGCCTTGCTATGGGTCGTAACACTTATGACTTTATTTTTAATTATGGATCATGGCCTTATGGAGATAAACCAACTTGGGTCTGCACAAGTCGTAAATTAGAAATTTCAGAAGGGGCGAACCTTAAAATAGTAACAACTCCTGAGGACGTTATCAAAGGGGCTGAGTCGCTAGGCTTAAAGCACCTTTGGTTGGTAGGAGGAGGCAAGCTTGCGTCTTCATTTTTAGAAGAAGGCCTATTAACTCATTTATGGATTTCTGAAATGCCTGTCGAACTTGAGTCAGGAATACCGCTTTTTGCAGATCATAAGTTAGAGAGCCTTTCTACTGAAAAGACCGAAATATTTCAGAGAAAAGGTTTCAAGGAAGTAAAAGTTGTTTTACGTGATAAAAAATAGATAACCAATCAGTTGAGAGTGACGGCTTACGCCGCCCCTCAGTTCAACCTTTCGGCCTATAAAATAATATGAAACTAAAAATAGTAACTGATTGTTCTGAAGTTGATTGGAAAATCATAGCTGAATTGCTTAAAAAAGTTAGTATGGCTTACCATGAACCTGAAGTTCATAAGAGAGCTTTTGAGGCGAGTCATACAACAGTTTTCATTTATGAAGATTCACAGTTAATCGGTTTTGGGAGGACTATATCCGATGGTGAATATCAAGGTGCAAGTTATGATGTTGCAGTCTTGCCAGAAGCTCAAGGAAAAGGAGTCGGAGAAGTCATCATTCAAACCATCTTAAAACGATTGCCAAGCTGGAAATTAAGGGGACATAACACATAATTGTCTTGACCGCTGACGTAGAGTTTACTGGCAATTTACTGGCAGAAAATGAAGGGTCAAGTTCTTGAAATTACAGGTGGTGAGTGGTCGGGGCGGCAGGATTTGAACCTGCGACATCCTGCTCCCAAAGCAGGCGCGCTGCCAGGCTGCGCTACGCCCCGAATGGCTGTAAAAGTTGATGCTTTTTAGATTATACAGTTTTTTTCTGCAAGCTTTTTGTGAGTTTGGCAAAGGCTATCGCCCTGTGACTGATCCTGTTCTTTATCTCAGGATCAAGCTGGGCAACTGTTTTGCCGTATTCCGGCACGATGAACACCGGATCGTAACCGAAACCTTCGCTGCCGTTTGGCTCTGTGGCTATCTTTCCCTCCAGTTTGCCCTCAAAGGTTTCGAATGTTTTATCTGCCCGGTATAAAACCAGCGCGCACCTGAAGGCCGCCCCTCTTTTTCCTGTGGAAACACCTTTTAGTTCCTCCAGGAGTTTGTGAATATTTCTTTCATCCGTCGCTCCTGCCCCTGAATATCTGGCCGAATGAATACCGGGCGCTCCTTCCAGGTAGTCTACCTCCAGCCCCGAATCGTCGGCTATAATTGTCCCGCCGGTATATTCGGAGATAACACGTGCCTTCTTCAGCGCGTTTTCAAGAAAAGTGTTGCCGTCCTCTATGATGTTGGGGATATCGGGATAGTCATGCAGTGACAAAAGCTTGACATTCATTCCCTTAAGCAGTGCTTTAAGTTCCTTTATTTTACCCCTGTTTTTTGAGGCAAAAACGATCTTCTGATCTTCAGGTTCAGTCACTGATAAAACCCCGAATGCCGTCATATTTCTCCGAGGATATCTTTTTGCTTTTTTGTAAGTTCGGAGATTCCTATTGCCGCGACGTCGATCATTTTGTCCAGCATGTCCCGGCTGAAAGGCTCTGCTTCAGCGGTTCCCTGGACTTCAACAATTCCCCCGCTTCCGGTCATTACGAAATTCATATCAACATCGG
Source organism: uncultured Syntrophaceae bacterium (assembly GCA_964603235.1). Taxonomy (GTDB): domain Bacteria; phylum Desulfobacterota; class Syntrophia; order Syntrophales; family UBA2210; genus UBA2210. The sequence goes on from CAZRUU010000081.1 coordinate 3,724, forward strand.
CTCCTGAATCTTCTTTGTAGTCAAGATCAAGAAGAACTTCACCGTTAACAATCCCGACGCTGATAGCGGATATAAAATTCTTTACTGGAAACTCTTCTATTTTGCCATCTTCTCTCAACCTGCGAAGTGCATCCACCAGTGCTATGAATCCACCGGTTATCGACGCGGTTCTCGTGCCTCCGTCGGCCTGTATTACATCGCAGTCAATATAGATCGTTCTTTCACCGAAGGCGCTCAGGTCTGTTACCGCGCGCAGCGACCTTCCTATTAATCTCTGGATCTCGTGTGTTCTTCCCTTGACCTTGCCGCTGGATGACTCTCTTCTGTTTCTCGAAGATGTGGACATCGGAAGCATGGCATATTCTGCCGTCAGCCACCCTTTTCCAGAATTTCTCAAAAAAGGTGGAACCCTGTCTTCGAGAGAAGCTGTGCATATCACGCGCGTATTACCCATTTCTATGAGCGTTGATCCCTCCGCGCTTGGCAGAAAATTCCTGGTTATTTTTATCTGCCGCATCTCATTCCATTCACGGCCGGTTATTCTTTTCATGATGTCCCATCTGTCGAAAAATATTTTTTTATACTCTTTGTCAGCGCGTCGGCAACAGCTTGCTGAATTTTCTTATCCCTCAGTTTCTTCTTGTTCTCAAGATTTGTAGCAAAGCCCATTTCCAGAAGAACGGCAGGTGCTGTCATAGACTGAAGAACAAGAACCGGCGCGTTTCTCAATCCCCTCCCCTCACGCGGGAACACCCTTCCCATATCTTTCTGGAGTATCTGGGCGAACCGGACACAGTTGTTCAGGCGTTTGGTTTGATTCATATCCTTAAGTATTTCTCCGGAATTGCTCTTTTTAACAGATGGAACATCAGAGACGGGATAATAAATCTCATATCCCTTTGCATTCAGTCCGAAACCAGCATTGACATGGAGACTTATAAAGAGATCGGCATTCGACTTTCCGGCGAGTTTCCTTCGGTTTTCTGGAGAAACATCCTTATCATCCAATCGTGTGAGTCTGACTTCTATGCCATCCGAGCCGGATAGATTCTTCCTTACAAGTTTCGCGATTGAGAGAGTTACATCCTTTTCATAAACGCTTTTGGACAGTTTTACGCCCGTGTTGCTGCCCCCATGACCCGGATCTATCACTACCACCTGTTTCGCAGCGGCTGTGGATATTGGGAAAATCAGCAACATAAATAAGATTAAAACACGTATCAGTCTTTTTGATTTGACAATCATTTTATCCTCTGTTGTAAGATTCTTTGCGCGAGTTTAGTACAGCAATTTAATGCCGGATGTCAATATTTTTGCGTGATTTGTTCTTTTCGGTACCGCGAAAAGACCCTTTTATTCTCTTAACGTGTAAAACGCTTTTTAATTTATTCAGCTCGGCAATAATCATATTGAGCTGCTTAAGGTCACTTACATCCAGTTGAAAGGCACAGATCGCATTATTGCTCGGTGTTGCATCAATATTGACATAGGTCGTATTTACCCCCAGAGAATATATGACATTGCTCAGCTCGGACAAAAGCCCCTTCTTATCGCTGCAGGTTACCACTATACCAGCTGAGAAGCTCTGTTTTTCACCCACGTTCCACTGTGCGTCGATTACCCTTTCAGGGTCCATTTCTTTTACCATGGGACAATCCGATTCATGGATGGTTATACCCCTTCCCCGTGTTACACAACCGACTATATCATCCCCGGGAAGAGGATTGCAGCACTTGGCAAATCTCACCATGACATTATCAATCCCTGTGACTGATATGCCCGCATCAGATGGAGCTTTTCTGAACCTTTCCTTGACTCTTTCCAGAAGACCCTTCTTTTCCTCCTCCTCCTCGCCATCATGCAACAACTGATGAGTTACATGCTTTGCCGATATTTTCCCATAACCTATAAGGGCCAGAAGATCATCGACCGTGACCAGAGAATGTTCTTCCAATATGGGGCTGAATTCGTTGGCTTTGACCAACTGACGGAACTTCAGGTGGTGCTTCTTAATCTCTTTTTCGAGGATATCTCTGCCGAGTGCAATACTTTTTCCGCGTTCCTCTGTTTTGATCCACTGTTTTATTTTGGATACAGCCTTTGATGTCACCGAATATTTCAACCAGTCTTTGCTTGGATAATGCCCGCTTTTGGTCATGACCTCCACTGTATCGCCGTTTTGAAGCTTGTACTTCAGGGGAACGATGCTCCTGTTCACCTTTGCCCCTATGCATTGATTGCCCACATCGGTATGGACGCTGTAGGCAAAATCAATTGGCGTGGCACCTTTTGGAAAAGATTTTACGTCCCCCTTTGGTGTAAATACGTAAACTTCATCCGGATAGAGGGCCAGCTTCAGGTTCTTCATAAACTCCCTGGCATCTTCATGCTCGGTCTGCCCCTCAAGTAATTTCCTGAGTTTGTCGACCTGGTCTTCATCCTCAGAGGAAGATACCTTGCCCTCTTTATACCTCCAGTGGGCCGCGATGCCCTTGTCCGCCCATTCATCCATCTCCTTTGTTCTTATCTGTATCTCCACCCGTTCCCCATATGGACCGATAACTGTGGTGTGCAGGGAGCGGTAATTGTTCGCCTTGGGCATTGCTATATAGTCCTTGAAACGTCCGGGGACAGGCTTCCAGAG
>CAZRUU010000082.1:0-6311 GCA_964603235.1 uncultured Syntrophaceae bacterium
CAGAGGAAAGGACGTGCGTCTTCAGAAAGTGTACTTTTTTTAAGGCGCACGGGTATTTGCTATACGTAACATAATCTGATTTTCTTATTGATGTTAATGCGTTGTCCGTTGTTTAAGTATTCATATCTTGGTCTTTCCGTCAAGGATTATCTGGGTCGCCAACCTTGAAGTTTCTGCGGTTGCTCAATTTGGGGTTTTTGCGGCTGTTGAATTTGAGGTTTTTGCCGCTGCTGTTTTTGAGGTTTCTTTGGCTGTTTAACCTGAGGTTGTCTCTGTTGATATTGCTGTTGCCTGTGTTGTCTTAGTTCCTGTCTCTGTTGTTGTGGCCGAGGTTTATAGTTCTTGACACCCCAAGTTCCTTGCCTTTCCCAATGTCGATCATTGTTCCAGCTCTTCCAGTTCTGTTGAAGCCGGTGGTGAGAAATCCGTTTATAGTCCCACCGGTGTCCATACCAATTATGGCCTCTGTAATATCCTCTCCAACCCGGATCAACATCAAAATAGAAACTTGGGATACTGTTATAATAATACCAACCCCGGTTATAATACTGAGAACGATACCAGCGATTTTCCCAGGAACGCCACCACCAGCCATCCCAGAAAAATAAGTCTACATCTATATAAGGAACAACGTAAACTCCGTTTGTATCAGGTATCACGATCACATCCGGAGGTCCCTCAAATAGGATCGGTGGCGGTTCATAGATTACGCCTCCACCATAGCCGTCATAACCCGGGCCAGGACTGATGTAGCAGCCTTGAAGAGACAGGAACAGTACTGTGGCAATTATTGTTAAAAGTCGTATTTTCCGCATGGTTTTACTCATTCTTTTATCCAGGTGTTTTCACAATCATTCCGTTATGGGACAACTTTTCATACAGAACACGGTATATAAGAGGCTTCATAAAACACTTCGGGGCTACTTAAAAACTCCCCCTGTATTCATACAATTCTTTCCTCTTTATGCTTTCTTTGGGTCCGCATATTCTCACTATTGTTTAAAGAATATCGATTTGACCCCAATTCCTCCCTATGCCCAATTTTGTTATTTACAGCCCCTTACAGTCCGCCAACTCTTCCATGAGTCGTGTGAAGTTGTCTGGCTCTTCTATGAACGCCTTACACTCATTTTTCACCTCTTCCGAAACTTGGACGGGGGAAAACAGTAGAACCATTTCGTCGGTATCGGGTAAGCCTGCCATACGCAGGTTCTGTTTCCTGCTGTCCGCATAGCCGACGTTCTCCAGAAAACCAACCCCTATTCTTTTCCCATCAGTAGACTCGATGATGACCGCTCCCTCCGAATACTGAACTCCCGAGGCAAAATATCCCTGCTGGCCCGTGCTTACGATAGGTGTCATAATAAAATGTCTTTTGTCCTCCGGAATCGTATCCTTCGCTACTGTCACTTCTACACGGTTGGGGTACCAGGTATGGGTGGCCTCATACTGATCGTCCTCCACAGTGCTTTTGATCCATTCCGTCACCAGGATAGTGGCTGTGATCGTTTCGTACTCACCGTTCAGTTGGATATACGATCCCTTTGCATCCGCGGTCATATTACCTAGAGGATTGGCCCCGGTCTGGCAATAGAACGCTGCGTTCTCGTTGGTATGAAGAGCAGACAACGCTATCTCAGTGTCGTCGTCGAACTGAATCTCCATCCAATCCCACCCACCGGGCTTCAGCTCTTCCTGGGCCCCGACTGCCCTCAGCACATCACTTCGCGGGTTGCCCGAAGGCATGAATCCCGTGCCCCATTGGTGATCGTACCAGAATTTTCCGTCGGTGAGTTGAGCCTGCGCACCATCAATGGAAAGCCAGCTTTTTGAAGGTTCCAGCCGCAGATTCGGAACCGAATAATACAGGGTTCCCACACCACCGCAACTCGGTGACAATCCTTGGTCTCCGTTCAAGACATAGCCTTTGGTCTGGTTAAGTGTAATGTCGATGGCAATCTCCACCGGGGCATTATCTCGGTTGTCAATCCCCCAGGCTTGCAGTCGCAAAGGGAAAAGAGAATCATTCGCCAAAGAAGTCAGTTTGTTCTTGCCGATGGCATAGCAGAATGGATTTTCCGAAAAACTGATCAGACCCGTGGTGCCCGCCAAAACAACAGGCTTGATCCGATAGTGCCGATCATTTAATGCACTTATGGCAAAATGGATCTCCACGATCTGGTTTTCCAAATCACTCAGGTTTTCTGTGTTACCCATCTCAGGCGGAAGCAGGGAATAACGCCAAAACATAAGCTGCACGCTGTACTCCTGGCCTGTTGCGGTAAAGGCGCTTCCCACGAAAAAATGCCAGCCTACCTGGTATGGGTACTGCGGTCTGTCATCGTAGGGAAATTGGAAAGCGATCTCTGTGGGCAGCTTTTGGTATCCCCGCGAGCTGTCCAATCCAAGAAGGTTATTCATAGCATAGGCCTGATGAGGGGTAAGTTCAGCCGAATAGTCATAAAGGGTAGTATAACGATCAGTGTAATCGGGCGTGCAATTTTCGGGATTGGCCAAAAGATCCAAAATACGGCTTTGCATCCGTTCACCAAAGGCCTGTTTGCTATTTTTCACATTTCCTAAATGATTCATGACATCTAAAGGTATTAATTCAGGTATGTATTCTCTCATGCCCAACGCACGAGCTATATTTTCCTTCGTTTCGGGATTAAGGTCCGCAGATGCGGATGACGAGGTAGAATCCGAACACGTCGACATGAAAAGAACACTCAAAAGCAGCGCATAAATAAAAAAACAGGTTGGTATGTTTCGTTTTAGCATAGCGAATCTCCTATGTTATAAGTGTCGACTTGCAAACCATCAGAGATAAATAGCAAATTCCGGAGACACCTTACTTATCTTTTTTTGGTCCAGGTTTTTGAAGTTTAAGTTTTCGGTGCAAAATGAGTTCCATTGTCCAATAAAGGATCAACGCCTAAAGGCCTCCCGGTTAGCTCGTGTTTTTAAACAACACCCCGACTTTTTTAAAAGATTATGAATGAAAGGCTACACTTTCCTACTGATTATGTCAAATGCGGAACACTGGAGGTACAAACATCCTTTAACCCAACAAAACTCACACTCAAAAACCTGCACCTTTCATCCCGTACTAAATGCGTGACTTTGAAAAACCAATCTGCGCCTTTGTATTTGCAGTGTGAATATTCACTGTATGCACTTTTTATTAACTTTGGGAAGCTATAAACACGAACCTGATGAACCAGATCTTTTTTTATTTTGTGGCCTGTGAACTGGAGTATAATCCGGACACTCTGATAAAACGTATCCAGCCCAACCTGGACAGAGCGCACACAACTCGCGAGGGTGTCTTAAGCGCAACGATCGTGGAGCGGGGCGAGTCTTTTGTCTTGGTATAAGGGCGAACCTTAGAAAACCGATAGGGTGCCATGATTGATGGGTACGCGAGCGACACCTGCCTTAGTTTATTGTATAAAAGCGGTAAAAAATAGATAAGCAGAAGACAAAAAAAGGGTTACCGGTCAGGATAAACCATGTAACCCTTTGTTTTTATTTGGTGCCTGGGGAGAGAATCGAACTCTCACAGCGCTAAGCGCCGAGGGATTTTAAGTCCCTTGCGTCTACCAATTCCGCCACCCAGGCACAGTTCACATATCCAATTTGTGCCATGCCCGCAAAACCTTTAGTGTAAAGATTTGCGGTGCCTTTCTGTTTTTTGCTATCAGCTATCAGCTTCCGGCTTGTCCGGGTTAGGCTATATTATTTTTGAAAAACCATGTCAAGGTTATATCTACCCGTCCTTATCAATAGCGGAAGATGGCGGCAAGAAACGAATCGTCCGGCATTTCTCCGTGGTCCATGGCGTACACGGTCCCACCATTCATTATCGTTTGTATGGCAGCAAGATCGAGAAGATCTTCATTGGTGGACCTGGCCTCTTTTTCCAGGATAACTTCATCCGTGACGGAATCGAATGTTCCCCATTGCTGCACACCGACTGAAACGAAAAGTATGCCGACGCGTCCGTGGCAGGCCGCTCGAACAACTTCGCTAACGTTGCTGGAGGTGAGACCTGTCCCTGCGTCCTGTTTGTACTGTGACATGGCATCGGCCCTTTTTGCCTTGAGGAGGGCTTCCACAACAGGTCGTGCCGAATCGAACAACATGTCCGCATTCGACCCTTCCGGATTACCGGGTATCCCCCTGTCTGCAAGATGGGGATAAGTGTTGGCCTCTTTGTATATGGGAAAAAGATAATCCACACCCGCGAATATAAGAGGCACCTTCTTGTCTCTCAGAAGTTCACGCAGGCCTCTGTCAACCTGCTGAAAATATTGGAAGATATTTGCCTTTATATCTTCAGCGCCTGTATGACGCTGAATACGTTTTTCAAAATCATCAAGATTCAGTGCCTCTGCAAGATTTTCCGGGACACCATTAAGATCCATCTCTTCCGCATGTTGCAGTGAACACCTTAACAGTCTTACATTTTTCTGGCTTATTGCCAGAATATAAAATTCCACATCAGAAACTAATGCCGGCATAAGTGGTTTAATATGGAAGCGGTCAGTTACGACAATCAACTCCTTAAAGCTTTGCGGTATACGGTAATATTTGAATGAACCAGGTGACAGGAACAAGGCAAACCCATCGCTCTGATTGCGCCAGAAGGGTGTATTGCCTGACAATTCCTGCGCAGGCGCGAGCATGTCCTTTATCTCCGATGGACGCAATTCGCTTGAAGACAGCTGTTTTTCTGCATCACGAAGCAGGTTTTTGTATCGTATCTGATTCTGCTGTGTTTCAGTTCCCTTTCTAACCGTGGGCATATAGATGGAAACACATATTCCTATCTGCTTCTGCATTAAAGACTTAAGCTCGTTTCCAGATAGCATGTCCATACGATCAATCTCCTTTCACTGAACAAAGTTCAGTCATAAAATAAGGGGTCTAGGGCAGCCGATTCAAAATTGGTTGTTATCAGCTGTTGGATTACCTTCTTGATTAACATTCAAAACCTGCAGAACTTAAAGATTGATTAAACTACGATCTCGTTCTAAGGTTATATTGACATTACAAACCAAAAAGAAAAAATAACAATTGAAGGTTATTATAACACTTCAGCATAATCTGACAATAGGAAAAGTTGACAATACAGGAAAAGTTGACAAAAAATCTGGAAACAATATGCACCGAATCAATCCGGATAAAGGGGCATTGAAATGATAGAGACTAGAGTAACCAAAATCCTGAACATCAAGTATCCTGTTATAAAGGGAGGCATGGTGTGGGTATCAAACGCGGAGCTTACGGCTGCCGTATCCAACGCCGGAGGACTCGGCGTGATGGGTATTGGGGCCATGGACCTCCAGATCCTTAACACGGAACTGGACAAGCTCAAGTCACTGACAGACAAACCGTTTGGCATAAGCTTCCCCCTGATACGGCCCGATTATGAGGAAATGATAGGTGCCGCATTGGATAAAGGAGTAAAGGTAGTTGTCACCTCTGCCGGAAATCCCGCAAAGATATATAAGACGCTCGAAGCTGCAGGAGTTATCGCCATACACGTGATAGCAAATGTAAAGATGGCACTCAAGGCCCGGGACCTTGGATATCACATGGTCATTGCGGAGGGTTTTGAGGCAGGCGGGCATGATGGGAGAGATGAGATTACAACCTTTGCCCTGATCCCGCAGGTGGTCGATGCTGTTGACATACCCGTTATCGCGGCAGGTGGCATTGCAGACGCCAGGGGCATGATCGCCGCCTTTGCCCTGGGAGCGGAGGGTATCCAGATGGGCACGAGATTCGCTGCAACGAAGGAATCCCCTGTCCATGAAAACTTCAAGCAGGCCATCATCAATGCCCTGGATACAGATACTACTATTACCGGCAGGAAATTAAACGATCCGGTAAGGGTGATAAAAAATAAGCTTTCTCAGGAAATCCTGGACGCGGAGGCTGCAGGGATCTCCCCCGAAGATATCCTTGGCATGATAGGACCGGGCAGAACTGAAATGGCATCTTTAGAGGGTGATGTAAAAGACGGCTCGGTAATGAGCGGCCAGATCGCAGGGATGATAAAAGAAATCAAAAGCGTGCAGGAGGTTTTTGATGAGCTGCTGTCAGGAATAGAACCTGTGGTCGACGGAATACAAAAATTATCAACAGGGATACAACATGATACAGATAAATGAGAATTACCTGAAGCTCCAGTCATCCTACCTTTTTTCGGACATAGCAAAGCGTGTAAAAGCCTTTGCCGATTTGAATCCCGACAGAGAAATAATCAGACTTGGGATTGGTGACGTGACGCGCGCCCTGCCCGG
>CAZRUU010000083.1:0-6264 GCA_964603235.1 uncultured Syntrophaceae bacterium
GTACTGGCCGGAATCTTTTTTATCTCAAGTTGTTCTTTGCAGGTTGGAGACAGAGTAGCTGGTATTCATTCAGGAAAGTTCTTTTATACGGAAGGAAACCTGGTTACAAATTACGATGTTTCCTTCGAGAATGCATGGAAGGCTTCTGAGAAAACACTGATTGATATGAAGGCCTCCGTTGTTGAAATAGAGAAGAAGATATCGAAGGGGACGCTGAAAGCTGTGCTGGGAGGCGATAATATTCGTATATTTGTTGAGTATCTTGAGAAAAGCCTGACGAAAGTGTCGGTGCGTGTGGGACTTGCGGGAAACAGCATTGCGTCGGAAATGATACAGAAAAAGATCAGGGAAAATCTTATCAATATGTAGGATGATCACGAAACAGCCAGGATTATGAAGGGAATTTCTGTAAAAAGAAAGCCTGTTGTTGTCGGCATAATGGGGAGTCACCGTGAGGATGCTCCTTCCATGAAGGATGCCTTTGTACTGGGTGAACTGATAGCTCAGCGGGGCTATGTTCTTCTCACCGGTGGTGGAACCGGAGTTATGAAAGCGGCATCTGAAGGGGCTCACCTGGCCGGCGGATTTGTGATTGCTGTTCTTCCAAATGACAGAAAACGTCCCCTTCATGATTATCCCAATGAGTTTGTTGACATTCCCATCTATACCGGCATGTATGACGCGAGAAACGTCATCAACGCGAAGACCCCTCACATTATTATCGCCCTGGGTGGTGGGCCGGGTACGTTATCGGAAATAGCAATTGCCCTCAAAGTCGGGACGCCCGTTATTGGTCTGGGCGCTCCTCGGTTTGAATTGACCGAAACGGTATCGTTTATCCCGGTTTCGACGGTTAATGAGGCCGTCAGAGAACTGGACAGATTAGTGGGTCAGCTCCCTGGAGAGTTCTTATGAAAATCATATTGGCAGGTCACAACGTTGATTACGATATAATAAAGGAATTCCGCGCGTTCTTTGATGGGGGAGAATCTCTGACTCCGGAGACCATCTCTGCCGCTTACGCCCGTATAAGCAGAAATCCTCTGCCGGTCAATGAACTGAGGAAGATCGCAAGGACTGAAGTCGAAAAGGCTAGAAAATCCAACCTCAATATAGTCTTCGGTATGGGGCACAGTTCCATTGCCGAACATGCCGTTTTCAATGTTGATATCCTGGGCGTGTCACGTCTTATTGTGGAAGAGATAGAAAAATTCCGTCTCTGCTCCTACACGGAAAAATCCCAGCGATACATACGGCTGGAAGATGATTTCGTTCTTCCCCGGGAGGTGCAGGATGCTGGCCTGAAAGATGTGTTTGTCGAGACAGTAAGGGAACAGAACCGCCTGTATCACGAACTCTACGCCGGTCTGAAGGAATACATGTTTGAAAAGCATAGGGATATGGTTTCCGATCCGTCAAACCGCTCCACGGTGGATGGATGGGCAAAGGAAGATGCCAGATACATAGTTTCCATGGCTACGCACACCCAGCTGGGTATGACCCTGAACGCGAGAAATCTTGAACTGATGCTCAGGCGCTCAGCGGCGCATGTTCTGAAAGAGGTGAACGAATACGGAGCGAAACTCTATGAGGCAACCGTTAATATTGCGCCCTCACTGGTCAGGCACACCGAGGCGACGCCTTTTGACCTGGGTGCGAGGGAAGACCTGAAGGAAGCCACTGTGAGCCTGATGGAAAAAATGGGTGCGTCCGATGAAAGTGCGATTGTCGCGGAAGATGGAAATGTGACTCTTCTGCATGCTACACCGGATGGTGATGAGAAGATTATCGCGTCCATAATACACTCATCTTCTGATTTCTCCATGGACGAGTGTCTGACTGCCGCTCATAAGATGAATAAGAAAGAAAGGGAAGAGATAATCAGAACCGCCTGCCGCCATATGAAATCGTATGACCCGCCGCTGAGGGAATTTGAAAATGCCGATTTTTCATTTGAAGTTACTGTCAGTTCCACCTGCTTTGCCCAGTTGAAAAGACACAGGATGGCCACAATGACATACCAGAATTATGATCCTTCGCTTGGTGTTACCATACCGGATTCAATACGCGCGATTGGAATGGAGGGGCGTTTTATGGAAGTTATCTCCAGGACGGAGGAAGCTTACAACTGGATCAGAGAAGTATCGCCCCACGCGGCGCCATATATTCTTACCAATTCTCATCGAAAGAGGGTGGCGCTGAAGGTGAACGCCAGAGAAATGTATCATATCTCCCGCCTTCGCGAAGATATGCATGCCCAGTGGGATATCAGGGGAACGGCTGAAAGAATGGTAAAACTCGGGAAGAGGGTGATGCCGATAACGTTGATGCTGACTGCGGGTAAGGATGCCTTTGTGCCTGTTTAATAGGGGAGAACATTGGCGTGGGCTCTCTGTGCCCCACATGGGTAATCTTTTTATGGAAAGGGGAGGGGTTAACCTCCCCTTATTGTTTCCCATTAGTGCTTCAAACGTTATTTCCGCCCGGGTCCGCCCTTGCCGGATCCACCCTTGGGGTTTTCCGCTATCCGACGTTTCGTCTGCTTGCGGAATTTGTCGAAGGATGTTTTAAGGGTTCGGTAGCGCTCCAGACCGATAGTTTTCCTGACCTCTACGATAAACCTGAAACGTTCAGCCGAAAGCCGGGTTCTTGCGTTCTCCATCTGACCGAATCGTTTCATGACCTCGGCCTCGTTCAGTTTCTCATTTTCAAAGAGATTTTCCAGTTCAAGACGCTCTTTTTCCAGCTTGCTCTTGAGATCAATAAGATTTCTCCGATTGTCAAGATATGCTTTGTCGAGATTGCCTATCTCCTCTTTGGTCAAATCCATCTGTTTGGAAACCTCCGGGTTATGCCACCATTTCCCGTGTGGCATATTCTGTGCTCCCATTGCAATAAGAGGCATGCCTATCATTGCTATCATAACTACTACACTCAAAGTCTTTCTTAACATAATACTTCTCCTTTTATTCCCGAATTGTAGGTCGGGGTGTTATTGTTAATAACTGGGACAACAAATTCCATAAACTCTTCATCAAACTCCGGGCCGGATTCCCCCGAAATATACACGTGTATTGGGGGCAGGGCGTTATCTACAAGCGTGTCGATATCCGCCATCAACTGGTCGGATTCCTGGAATGTCACGCCGGTTACAACCTCGGGTGTGGTTCTCGATAGAGGTGACCACCATATTAAGGTTACGGCAAGAGCAACCATGGTTGCTGCTCCGGTGGCGGTTCTGAATCTCCAGATCCATCCCCCGGCATTGTGCGGTTTGACGTACCGGAATGCCCGCTTTCTCTGCTGCGGGGCAAAGTCCTCCGCCATACTGCCGAAAAGCGTCAGTTCCCGCTCCATGCTTTCCATATGTTCCCGGCACTGTGGACATTCCGACAAGTGTTTCCGCGCCTCTGTGGAAAGTTCGGTTTTGTCTACCGCCGCCAGGGTAAACTGGTTCTCATTTAAGTGGTTGTCTTTGCCATAGTTCATAATGTTTTTTCCTCTGTTAAAAATTGGCGCATAGTTGATTCTTTCCTGAATTTTCCAAGCGCGCGGTACAGATGGGTTTTAACGGTACTTTCATTCTTTTTTAAGATGTTGGATATTTCTCTTATGCCGAGATGGTTCATGAATCTCAATGTGAACACTTCACTTTCCATGCGTGGTAATTTATCCAGGAACAGTCCGACATGTTTCCAGAAATCCTGCCTCATCAGGTTATTCAGAGGGTCGGGAGCATCTTCTGCCGCGTAATCTTCTTCATGGTCACCGCCTTTGCCGGAAATCCCCAGCTTTGTCAGTAGGTACTTCTTCCTGTAAAAGTCGCGGACCTGGTTCAATGCTATACTGAAAAGCCAGCTTTTGAATTGCTCCGGGGATTTCAATCCGGAGATGTTTTTGAATGCCTTTATAAAAACATTCTGCGTAATGTCCTCCGCGTCCATACGGGATAAGGTGCGGTAGTAGGCCATCCTGAAGATGTCCTCTTGAAAAAGATCAACGAGGCTGTTGAATGCGGTCTCACTGCCGGCCACGGCTTCCTTCGCCAGGACCACTGTCTGACTGGACAGGGCGGCGCTACGGGCAGGAGGAGGATTGTATTCATGATTTTTCTGTAACATAGTGCATCAATTCTACCCGCAGCGCCGGGTGTTTGTCCACTTTTCTTATCTTAGAATGTATCCGTATTTTTGTAGCTTTAGACGGGGATATGGATCAAATAGTCTACAAACAACTATAAAGAAAAATGAGGCTGGCTGTTTTTTCCTTCAGGGGTCAGGGGTCAATAAAGATTCAGCCCTGCTTCAGCATGTAGCTTCGTACAGGCTCTGGAACGAGATATCTGATGGAGATTCCCGCTTTCATCCGCTTTTTTATGTCTGTGGAGGATATGTCAAGGAGAGTCAGGTTCCTGAAGAATATGGAGTTACCGGCAGGCCCAGCGAAGCCATCGGTGATTCTGTCATACTGAAACAAAGCGGCAAAATCGGGGGGGAAGATGTCTGTCAGTCCTCTTGTCTCATAACCCGGCCTAGTCATAACAACGAAGTTGCACAGTCGAACCAGATCTTTCCACTCTTTCCACATCGGTATCTCGTGGAAGGCGTCCTGCCCCAGCATGAAATAGAGTTTGGTGTCGTTCGGCGAGTTGTTAAGGAAGTGTCTGACGGTTTCAATGGAGTAGGATTTGCCACCCCTCCTGTTTTCTATGTCTGAAATTGAAAATGATGGATTGTCTTCTGTGGCCAGCCTGAGCATCTGTTCCCTGTGGTGAAAAGGGGAAACATCTCTGCCTGTCTTGAGGGGTTGTACGCGGGCGGGGATAAATATTATCCTGTCAAGGCGGAACAGTTCGGAGATCTCTTCAGCGCATCTCAGGTGCCCGAGATGTACGGGATCAAAGGTTCCTCCGAATAGTCCCCACTTCATGTTCTTATCTGTCCGTCGCCGTAAATGATGAATTTCGTGGTTGTTAATTCTTCGAGTCCCATAGGGCCGAAGGCATGTAATTTCGTAGTACTTATGCCCATTTCCGCTCCCAGTCCCAGCTCGAACCCGTCGCTGAATCGCGTGGAGGCATTTACCAGTACAGTTGAGGAATTGACTTCATTCAGGAAGCGCTGGGAATTTTCATAGTCGCTTGTGACGATTGCCTCTGTATGGAGAGAACCGTATTTATCTATATGCGCCATGGCTTCGTCAATGCTGTCGACAACCCGTACTGCAAGGACAAGATCAAGATACTCTTCATACCAGTCTGCCTCGGTCGCTTCTTCCATATCAGGAAGGATGATCCTGGTTTTGTCACAGCCCTTCAGGACAACGCCGGCCTCACGGAATCTTTCGGCCATTACCGGGAGAAACCTCTCTGCAATATTCCTGTGTACCAGCAGGGTTTCCATGGCATTGCATACACCCGGCCTCTGGGCTTTGGCGTTGAGGGATATGGCCACAGCCATGTCTATATCGGCGCTCTCGTCAACAAATACGTGGCAGACACCCTTGTAATGTTTGAGGACAGGGATTCTGGAAATGCTGACAACCGCCCGAATAAGCCCCTCACCTCCTCTGGGAATGATAAGGTCTATATACTCCTCAAGTTTCAGCATTTCATTGACGGCATCCCTGTCGGTTATGGAGATTATCTGTATGGCGGTTTCCGGGATACCGGTTTCTTTCAGACTGCCCTGCAGTATTCGGGCAATGGCGAGGTTGGAATTTATCGCCTCCGATCCACCCCTCAGTATCACGGCATTTCCGGATTTCAGGCATAGGGCTGCGGCGTCCGCAGTTACGTTTGGGCGGGACTCGTAGATTATCCCTATTACACCGAGCGGGATCCTTTTCTTCCCGACGAGCAGACCGTTCGGCCTTCTCTTCATGCCTGTGATTTCCCCTACCGGATCGGGCAGTGCGGCAATTTCAGCAAGACCTTCTGCCATGCCCTTTATCCCAGCTTCGTTCAATGTCAGCCTGTCTATCATGGCATCGGATAATCCCTTGTCTCTCGCGTATTCAAGATCTCTGGCGTTTTCACTTATGATCTGATCGGATTGTTTTATCAGCTCTTCCGCCATCTTCAGCAGAGCCCTGTTTTTTAAATTGGTCGAAATATTCGCGAGAAGCCCGGCGGCTTTTCTGGCCTCATATCCTATCTCTGTAACCTGTGCTTTGATATCCATTGTCCTGTCTTTCCATTATTTATATTTTCTCATTGAGAAGAATTAATCTATAGTATATGAAAGGCCGTGTCAAGATTGATGG
>CAZRUU010000084.1:0-6222 GCA_964603235.1 uncultured Syntrophaceae bacterium
GTATTCTTCCCATAACCAGTCAACTATCTGCACCCATTTTTCATAGCCCCACTCTTTATATTGCCACCTTGAAAAAGGATTCAGCGTAATCCAGCGGCTCATAGCCGTTACACCTTCGTGATCCAGGAGTTGTTTAACGCTCTCTCTAGCTTTTTCAGAAATCCAGAGTTTCGGAATGCCATTTTCTGTGTTTATGCCAAAACCCCTCACAACCAGCAGAGATTGCTCCGCGGCACCATAAATTCGTTCTTGGGGGGGTGTCGGGTCAGCGAGGTGGGTAAAGAGGCGATTGCGCCATTTTAAATCGCGATAAAGCAGGGAAGCTCTGATTGGAGCGCCTGACAGAAAGGCCATATAAGCCCCCCTGTCATCGGAGCGAAGGTCAAAAACCAGATCAAAACGTTTCCCGCGTAAATCCCTAATGAAGGATAGCTGTTTAATCGCCTTTTTAAGAATGTTTCCTTTGTATCGTTTCACCTCAAAAATTTTATGGATATGAGGATCAGCTTCCAGAAGAGATCCAAAACCTTCTCTTAAAAGAACGGAAATATTCGCACTTGGATATGCCTTCTTTACAGCCCGGAAAGTCGGCGTAGCCCACACAACGTCACCAATGTCACCGAGCTGTATCAGTAAAATATTGCGGATATTTTCCCCGGATATGTTTTTGTCGTTTACCAGCATGATTTTAATGTCTTTGAGTTTAATTTCTAGGAGGTTATTCCCGACTCAGATCAGAAAATGAAAACATTTCGGATAATCATTTCGGGCGTTACTTCTTCTTCCATGCCCACAACATACCTACGGGTCGACGACGAGTGATGAAGCCTTGCTCATTAAGGTATGCATCCAGGGACTCAATGTTCTGCCTGGATCCAGCTCCACCGTGAACCTCCATTGCTATTTGATCAATTCTGGACAGACATTCCAACGGGCAACCATAAATAATGTCATATTCGGCACCTTCACAGTCCATTTTCAACAAGTTGCATCTTTGTATGCTGTGTTCTCTAAATATATCGGAAAGCGTAATTGAAAGTACTTGAATAACCTGATTGTGTTTATGGGGTTCTTGAAACATCGTGGCACTCGTTGTAAAGCTATCATCAGGATCAAACATTATCTCAACTGTGCCAGAATGCCCGGCAACAGCTTTTTGAAAACATTCAATATTGCAATCCGCATTCAACTCTCTATTTCGTGACAATTGTTTAAAGTTAGAGGGTATTGGCTCATAAGCCAATACCCTTGAATCATAAAAACGGGAAGTTGCAAAAAGTGTGAAGAAACCTGCGTTGGCGCCGATGTCTATAATGGTTGAATTATCAGGGACATGTAATTCAAGTCCATCCATATAGCATTCATCCATGAAGATCTCCTTAAATGTTTGAAGGAGCCTTCGAGGAACTTCAACGAGTACCTGTCTTCGCGTCCTGAACAAAACTGGATCTACACCAATCAGCCCGAACTTGACCGCCAAATACAACCACCAGTTGGATAAATTTCTTATAAGGTTAAAATATCTCATGTCCAAGTATACCTTAATGTCAAACGGTTTATGTTCTCAACATTTCTTCGTAAATATCTTTCACTCTTTTTGCCACAGAGTCCCAGCTGTTATTGAGTGCCGTATTGCGGGCTTCCTCTGCCATTGTGATTCTGGTTTTGCTGTCTAACATAGAGCCTATCATGTTGCAAATCATATCGGTGTTGGTTGTGTCCTCAATTACAAACCCGTTTATTCCATCTTTGACCAGATCCTTCGCACCTACATTGCTGCTGATTATCACAGGCAGGGATGCCGCCATGGCCTCAAGCACTGTCATGCCAAAGGTGTCGAATCTTGAAAGCATCATAAAGATATCGCTTGCCAGATATATTTTTTCGAGATTTTCTTTCTGAACGCCAGCAAAAACAACATTATTTTCTATGCCGGCCCTTTGAGCAAGAGCTCCGTATTTTTTGTAGTCTCCTTTGCCGACTACAAGCAGTTTGAAATTTTGAGAAAGATAAGATGTTTTTGCCTTTCCGAGAGCGGCTATAACATAATCGAGCCCTTTGATCTCGAAATTCATGGAAACAAATAAGATCACAATGTCAGAAGGATCGATGCCGAAATGTCCTCTTGTTTCTTTTCGGCAATGTTCACGGTCAAAACCCTGGAACCTCGCAATATCAACGCCAGGATGAATGATCTGGATTTTTTCTGATCCAATCTTATATTCTTGCAAAAAATTTTCCTTTGTCAGACTGGAAACCGGGAGAAATATTTTACATCTCGTGTTGTTGACAAGATATTTTTCAACCCAACATGTTGCACAATCGAACAGACTCATGGATTTTCTGCGGACTTCATGGACCCATATTCGATGAGGAATTCCATGCATGGTAAATATATTTGCATCGAAAATTCGATCATGGGTGTGGACAAGGTCGAAATTTATTTTCGAGATTTTCCATCCAGCGAAATAGGCAAAACTGATCGCTGTAAGGAATCTGGGAAATTTAATTATGGGGACCTTGTGAAATGTAATTCGGTCCGAACCTGACTGCCACCTGTTTGCAAAAACATGGAACTCATATTTTTCATTGAGAGACAGACGCTCGGTCAGCTCATAAACAAAACTTTCCGCCCCTCCAACAAGGCCATACTTCGGTATGACTATCGCTATTTTCTTTTTCTGTATTTTCATTAGTTCTAAAAGTTTTGCTTGCCGGTATGGAATAATTTTTTCTGCCGCTGCATCTATCATAGAACGATGAAAAAATCATTGATGTTTATGTGTCAGATTGCGGCAAGGAAACAGTTCCGTTCCTCACCAAGTAATATCAACCTATCAACCTGGATGCACTCGTAAAAAGACTCCTCAGCTTGTCATTTCGAGTGAAACGAGAAATCTTATAAACGTAACACGCTGAAAAGATAAGATTTCTCGCATTCTTTCGAAATGACATATTCGCCGAATTTCACTTTTTACGAAGCTGTCAACCTGCATTATATAAAATCTGTTTTCCATTCCTGGATTTCTCGATCCCGCCTTCATGTATTAACTCTATCAGGTGCACATATGTTTCATTGAGGGCGAGAAATTTATCAAATTCGGGGAGGCCCGCTCCAAAAATATCCTTAGAAACCTGAAACGTTGTTTTGGGTCCTTTTTTTACGGAATTGAAGGTCAGATTTTTTCTCTTTTTATGGTGCTCTCTCATTTCATTGATTCTCTTTTTCAGATCGGAGAATGGTACCCCGTGGCCCGGTAAAACTTTTGTTACAGGAAGGTCTTGAATTCTGGTTAATGAGTCCAGGAAGCTCTGCAGCGGGCGAAATCCGGGGCAAAACAGATCCGGACTCAAATTTGGTGTGATCTCCGGCAGAACATGATCACCGGAAAGAAGGATACCTTCCTTCTGAAAGAAAAAACATACATGATCACGTGCATGTCCCGGAGTTGGGAATGCTTCAAACGATGTGTCACCAATAAAATATTTTTTGTGATAATCAAGGCATTCATCCACATGGAAAGGGATGATAGCCTTTCTGAAATGGCGAATAAGAACCATAAGGGGATCAACTGCTTCTTCCGTAAGTCCCTGTTCTACATAGAATTTTTTTATCCTGTTAACAACCTGCTTTTCATCTTTATGGTTTTGTATGATTTGTTTGCCGATTTCAGACATGTGTATAACTGCACCCGAGGTTTTCTTAATCCTGCCAGCCATACCGCAGTGATCGGCATGCTGATGAGTAATAAATATATGGTCTATATCGCGGACCGATCTGTTGATAGTTTCCAGAGAGGCTTCAAGCCTTGAAAAGGCATCATCCAGATTAAGCCCTGTATCGAACAGGGTCACGCCTTTGTTATGAACAAAAGCGATAACATTGACATGTCCGAGGCGAAAAGGCATGGGCAGAGTTATCAGGTAAAAGTTCTTTGCGATCTCTTCGATTGATTTCTCAGAAGTCTTTGAATTTGGCATCAGGCGTTATTATTATTATTTTCTTTAAACTGCATATTATACAGCTTGTAATACTCACCCTTATCTGCAAGGAGGGTATCATGGGTTCCTTCTTCGATAATTCTTCCGTTAACTATAACGATAATCCGATTCGCGTGACTTATTGTTGAAAGTCGATGGGCGATAACAAAAGTCGTTCTGCCCTTCATGAGATTTTCAAGGGCCCCCTGGACTTCCATTTCCGCTTCGGTATCGAGCGATGAGGTGGCCTCATCAAGTATGAGTATGGGGGCGTCTTTGAGAAGTGCCCTGGCTATGGAGAGCCTCTGCCTCTCACCGCCGGAGAGCCTTGCCCCCTGTTCTCCGATCATCGTTTCAAACCCCTTCGGCAGATTCTTGACAAACTGATACGCATTGGCCGATTTTGCCGCATTGATTATCTCTTCATCGCTCTTTTTTATATCACCATAAGCAATATTATTTCTGACAGTATCGTTAAATAATATCGTCTGCTGCGTAACAATTCCTATCTGCTCCCGGAGCGATTCGACGGTGACATTCCGGATATCGTAGCCATCAATCAGTATCTCACCTTCCGTCACGTCATAAAACCTCGGTATCAGATTGACAAGGGTTGTCTTTCCGCCTCCGCTCATTCCGACAAGGGCCAATACTTCGCCAGACTTTATGTCAAGGTTGATATTTTTCAGGACGGGGTCATCGTCATAGCTGAAGGTAACATTTCTGATCTCAATCCTGTCTGAGATTCTAGGTAGTTCCACCGAGTTCTTCCTGTTTTCTATCTCTGGCGTTATATCCATAATGCCGAAAACCCGAATTGCCGCGGATATCCCCTGCTGGATTGTATTATTGACGTTTGTAAGTCTCTTTACCGGTTCGTAGAGCATAATAAGGGCTGTGAGAAAAGAGAAGAAGGTGCCGGGTGTTGAAGTGCCTTTTATCACCTGGTATCCACCATAAAAGACAATAGCAGCGATCCCGAGACCGCCCAGAAATTCCATAAATGGAGATGACATGGCCCGTATGGACACTGCTTTCATAAAAAACCGGAAAAGATTTTCATTCTCTTTCGCGAATCTCCTGCCTTCATAATCTTCCATTCCAAAGGCCTTTACGATTCTTGTTCCTGATATGGTTTCCTGAAGAAGACTGGTAAGGCTTCCCATGGTTATCTGGGTACTTGTAGCCACCTTTCTCATCCTTTTGCCGAATCTGGCTATAGGATATATCGTCAGTGGAAAGACAACAATAGCGATAAGGGCCAACTGCCAATCACGATAAAAGATCACAAAAACAAGGCCGAGCAGCGTAAACGAATCTTTAAAGAGGCTTGTTACGGCCTCTGAAACTGCTCCCTGAATGAGGTTTACATCGTTTGTGATGCGTGACATGAGTATCCCGGTGGGGTTCTTATTGAAAAAAGAAAGGGATTGTTTTTGAATGTGGTTGTAAAGATCACTTCTCAGGTCTGTTACCACCCGCTGACCGATAAAGCTCATCAGGATGGTCTGGCCATAACTGCAGGCACCCTTGAGAAAGTATATTACGATGATTACTATCGGTATCCACTTCAGCATGGAGGCATTCTTATTTAGAAATATCCCATCAAGAGCGGGTTTGACGAGGAAAGCAAGCGCGGAAGTAGTGGCACCCACAACAAGCATGCACAATGTCGCGAGGAGAAACTTTGGAATATGCGGTTTTGATAGTTTTAAGATGCGTTTGAATACGTTCATAGTATCATATGTCTCAAGGTTCAGTGTTTGTGGTATTAGTTTATACGAATTGCTTCGTCTATAAGCATGACGGGGATTCCATCCCTGATTTCATACATCAATTTACACTTATCGCATATAAGGCCACTTTCGTCTTCGTTTAAGCGAATATCTCCTTTGCACTTTGGACATGCCAGGATCTCCAGCAGTTCCCTCTCTATCTCCATTAGCCGCTCCTTTCTCACTTGGTGACCGTTCATGGTTGTCGGTTCACAGTTTTTCCAATAAACTATGCAACGATTGAAACATTTTGGATATTGATTTCACCTCTCTGTTTTTTTAGCCGTGAACCGATAACTGTAAACCGTGAACGGTTACTTCAGCTGTTACACGGCTTCTATATCACTCACCGGTCTCTATGTAAAATCCTTGCCCAAAAACACAACCAAGACAAACCGGAATCAAGCAGAATTTTATCACGAAAAGATGAAGGCAAGGCAATGTTTAATTTTGGATGTTTAATGTT
>CAZRUU010000085.1:0-6186 GCA_964603235.1 uncultured Syntrophaceae bacterium
GGGGAAAATCTGTTTGCCTTACGTTGTCAAAAGAATTAGAATAACACCACTTTGTTTTAAATACTGTTGAGGTGGACGAGAGGATATGACTGTTGAAGAAAAGAACGATGGATTATCATTTGAAGAGCTTCTGAATAAAAGTACGGCTGAAACCGGACGGCTGGAACCGGGGCAGCGTGTAGAGGCTCAAATTGTCGATATTGGCTCTGACTGGGTCTTCCTGGGCCTTGGCGGAAAGAGTGAGGGTTCCCTGGATAAAAAGGAACTGCTCGATGAAAATGGCGAATTTACCATGAAGGTCGGCGATACGGTCACGGCGTATTTCATGTCGTCGCGGCAGGGTGAAATGCTCTTTACCACCCGGATTACCAGTGGTGAGGCGGGACGAAACTTTCTTGAAGATGCCTCACAAAACCAGATCCCGGTTGAGGGGTTGGTGGAAACTGAGACAAAGGGCGGCTTTAGGGTCAAGCTGGCGGGCGACACGAAGGCCTTTTGTCCCTATTCTCAGATGGGGCTGCGGCGGGTGGAGGATTCCTCTGAATATGTGGGGCAGCGAATGCCTTTTATCATCACGGAATATAGTGAAAAGGGCCGGAATGTAATCCTTTCCAACAGGGCGATACTGGAAGCGGAATTGCTTGTAAAGAAAGAGGAGCTCAAGGAGAAGCTGACTGAGGGCATGAAGATTACGGGGACCGTCACCTCGATTCAGGGATTTGGCGCGTTTATCGATATTGGCGGTATGCAGGGACTGCTCCCCATTTCTGAAATCGGGTGGGAGCGGGTCGAGGATGTTAACAATGTCCTCTCCGTCGGCCAGGAACTGGAGACGGTGATTCTGAACTTGGACTGGGAAAATGACCGGGTTGCCCTCAGTCTCAAAGCGACACTTCCCGATCCCTGGGATCATGTTGAAGCGAAATATCCCGCGGGATCTTCACATGTCGGAAAGGTGGCACGCCTCACAAAATTCGGGGCCTTCGTAACCCTTGAGGGTGGGGTGGACGGGCTGGTTCATATTTCAAAACTGGGTGGCGGAAAACGAATTAACCACCCCAATGAAGTGTTGGAACAGGGGCAGGCTTTGGATGTGACCGTTGAAACGGTTGACCTTGAGAAGAGGAGGCTATCTCTGGCGCTGGAGCGGGATGAAAAGTGGAAAGATGAGTCGGGAATGGCCGATGACTATCGCCAATATATTAAAAAGGAACCAACCTCGATGGGTACACTCGGCGATATTCTCCGTATGAAACTTAAAAAGAAATAACGAGCTCAGGTCTAGCTGGAGGTGTGCGGATGAAGAAGATTATTATAGGTATTATAGTTGTCTTGGTTGTCTGTCTGGTTCTCGTGATGCTTGCGCCGTTTATGGTGAATCTTGACCGGTATAAGGGACAGATTCTCGCGCAGGTAAAACCGTATCTGGATCGTGATGTCGATTTTACGCATATTGAATTGACGATTTTGTCGGGTTTGGGCGCGGAGCTTCAGGGCCTGCGTGTTGCCGATAATCCCAAGTTTTCTTCTGCCGATTTTATCTCGCTTGACAGTCTTCAGGTGCAGGTTGAATTCTTTCCGCTGCTGAAAAAGAAAATCAAGGTAAAGAAGATTGTTCTGAAGAAGCCCGTGATTTCCGTCGCTCGAAATGCCGATGGTGAGTTCAGTTTCGATGATATTCTCGCTTCGTTGAAGAACCGTTCCAGCGGGAAGGATTCCCTGGAAAAGAAGGGGAAGGCGGCGGGATCAACGTCAGGTCGTTTCGGAGGGTCTTCCGTAGCATGGGCGGCTGATACCGAAAGTTCGCCAGCACCCGCGGCGTTGCCTCTCAGTATTCGGGAGCTTCAAATCGTACATGGAAAAGTATTGTACCTCGACAAAATGCTTTTGCCCGACGCGGGAACCATGGTAATCGATGCCCTGAATCTTACCATGAAGGATATTTCTCTTGACCGCCCTGTTTTTATCGATCTAAGCGCGGATCTCCTGGAAAGCGGCGCGAAAAATGTTTCCATTAAAGGGACCCTGGGGCCGTTGGGGATGCCGATTGACGCTCTGAACATGCCGCTCGCGGTCGAGCTGGCGGTGAAATCATTTCAGCTTGCCCGAATATCTGCGCTTCTGCCTGTCAAGGTTCTGTCCGGCGCTGTCACCGCTGATCTGAAGGGAAAAGGGTCGCTTGCCGATATACTGACCGCGGATACAGTGATTTCCGTGCGTGATCTGGTCTTTCAGGAGAAGGTGAAAAAAGAAGCGTCCCCTCCATCTGAGAAAATCAACTTTGGTTTAAAGGGGAATCTCTCTCTTGCCTATAATAAGCAACACCTTTCGATTGAGCCGGGGGTCCTTACGCTCAATGAGAACCGTATCAAATTTTCCGGAAAGGTTGACAAATTTCTCACCGACCCGCGTTGGGATATCATGGTCACGACCGAAAAATTCGAACCCGCCGCGATGATTGCCCTGGTTTCTCCTTATATCGCCGGAATACCGGAAGCACTCGTCCTGGAGGGCCCGGTTTCCCTGAGGCTTGTATCATCGGGAAACGCGTCGAATTATACGATCGATGCCGGTATTGTGTCTGATGCCATGAAGATCGAATATGGAACCGCATTCAAAAAACCTGCGGGAACGGCACTTTCGCTCGACGTAAAGGGGATGAGGAAGGGGAGTGATCTCTCGTTCGAGAAGATCGACTGCAGGTTGCATACCCTGGTTGCGTATGCCGAGGGCACGGTGAGTACCGGAAAAGTCCGGCCTGCTGTGAACCTGACGCTGAAAACAAACGGGATCGAACTGGATGACTGGGGGGCAATGGTTCCCGCAATGAAAGCTTACGCGCTCAAGGGGA
Source organism: uncultured Syntrophaceae bacterium (assembly GCA_964603235.1). Lineage (GTDB taxonomy): Bacteria > Desulfobacterota > Syntrophia > Syntrophales > UBA2210 > UBA2210. The sequence goes on from CAZRUU010000085.1 coordinate 2,852, forward strand.
ATATCGCCCTGAACGCGTCGGTAAAGGGGGCACCCGATAATCTGTCTCTGAACATACGGGCAGGGTCGGATCGAATCGAGTTTCAACTGCCCCCGAAGAAAAATGGAAAAGAGCCACCGAAGGCCAGTGTTCTCGAGGGGATGAAACTGGACGTGAAGGGAACACGAACACGGAAACAGGATCTGCGTGGCCGAGGAACCATTGCCATCAAAAAGGGTATGTTCGCGTCGGTTCCCTTTGTTGCGGCTACATCGAATTTCAGCTATATGCCCGGCCGGGTGACTATCGATTCTCTGAGTACGCAGGCCTTTGACGGTGTCATACAGGGGAAGGGGTTCTACGATATAGAAAAGAAGGGGTGGGCCTTCGATCCATCGATACAAAGGGTTGACGTGAGTACGCTGTTGAATACCCTGACCGAGCAAGGGGATACCTTTGCCGGAGTTCTTTCCGGAGATATGCATACGAAGGGCACTGTGTCGGAAGGGAAAAAACCGAAGCTCGGGGCACGAGGATCGGTGCTGCTCGCGAAGGGGGAGTGGAAGAATTTTAACCTGGTTGAGAGTATTCTTGACAGTCTTTTCGGTCTGGAAGGTGTCGGCCGGTTCCTCAGTTATCAGGGTGGAGAGGTGGCCCGACATCAATCGACGCGGTTTGATTCCCTTGATGGTGTCTTTGAGATGGAGGATACTATCATACAGGTAAAATCGCTGAATCTGAGGAATATACAGACCAGCAAGGCAACCGACTCGGTGGCGATCCTGAAGGGCTTTGTCGACAGAGCCGCCAAGACCCTTGACCTGAAAGGAAAGGTGATCCTGTCACAGCGGCATTCTGAGAAACTGGCGCAAAAGGCCGACATACTCAGAGCGCTTCTGAACAAGCAGGGACACATGGTGTTGCCCATTACACTGAAAGGATCGATTAAAAAACCGATTCCCTTCCTCGACACCGAATACGTACTCAACGCTCTCTCATCCTACTACATCCAGAAAGGCGCCCAAAAACTCCTGGAAAAACTCTTTTAGAGGGGTCAGGGCAATTTAAGTTTCGATTATGTTCATAGAAAATGTGAGAGCAGAGAAAAGAGGCTATGATTATACAATATGAAACGATTATTTTTGAGGTGAAAGACCATGTAGCCTGCATCACCCTGAACCGGCCTGATGCGGCTAATGGCGTAACCCTGGCAATAGGAAAAGATCTCATGCATGCATCGATCCGATGTGACGAAGATTCTGAGATTCGTGCTGTCCTGTTGACGGGTGCGGGGAAGATGTTCAGTGCTGGAGGAGATTTAAAATATTTTGCTGGCTTGGGCGATGAACTTCCAAGTGTTCTAAAGGAAACGACGGTGCACTGCCATTTAGCTATTTCACATTTCATGCGAATGAATGCACCTCTGATCACGGCGGTTAATGGTGCTGCTGCCGGAATAGGGATGAGCATTGCCATCTGTGGTGACATTGTTCTTGCCGCTGAATCATCGATGTTCATGGCAGCGTATACGGCCGCCGGACTTTCTCCCGATGGAAGTATGACATATGTGTTGCCTCGAGTGGTTGGTCTTACACGGGCAAAAGAGCTAATGCTGACCAATAGAAGACTGAGCGCCAAAGAAGCGCTGGAATGGGGCCTTATCAATAAAGTTGTCCCGGATGATGAGTTGATGAAAGAAGCGGAAGCCCTTGCCAGGAAGTTTGCGAGCGGGCCAACGCTCTCATTCGGTTCGGTCAAGAAACTGCTGAATAAAACATTTTCGGAGACCTTGGAAAGTCAGATGGAGCATGAATCCCGGGGGATCACGGATATGACACGGACGGCAGATGGAAAGGAAGGCATCGCAGCCTTCATGGAATGCCGCCGCCCGGATTTTAAGGGTTTATAGATTAATAGGGAATATGATGTGATGATGAATCGTGATGTTTCAAGGATGCTTTTTGACAAACAGGATCATGAACTTCTTGTCATTGTCAACGAGGTGCTCAACAGGGACAAGTCGCGAGAGTATCTCAAGATGCTTCTGAATCCGTATCTGCACCCTCATGGGATTAAGGAAATGGCGGCTTCGAAGGAGCTTCGCGTCGCCTATGCTGTAATTCACCTGCTCAATTCTCTGGAGGTTGGTGAGGCGGAGGATCGTCTCGTCGCTCTGCGTTCGCTGCGTGATGAGGTTCTTTTTAGTGCCCACAGCTTTCTTAGCAAGAATACCGCACGTATCCTCCTGCAGATCATGAAGAAACTGGTTCAGGCTCGCGGTGATTACCGTAGGCAACTTGAACTGGCGCATGATTTCCGCATCGCGGCGTCCGGGAAGCCCCGTATTGTAAGGGAGCAACTGAAACGTTATCATCTGCTGGAGATGCCGGAGGAATGGAATCAGGTCGCGACAGATGATCATGTCCACGATGTCAACACCAAGGGGCGAAAATCTTCAACGCACCTGATAATGGATGCCTGGATCAAGGGTATCCGAAGGCTCAAGGTGATCTATTATAATCACGTGAAAGCGGATGTCGCCGAGGAGCTCCTGAAGGCGGCTGAGATTATGGGCATCAGGGTCAGGATCGGCGTCGAATTTTCCGCGAGATTTCACGACAGGTATGTCTCGTTTATATGGGCGCCGCGAGGGCTTCTTGATGCGCAGGATTTCCTTAATTTTCTAAAGGAAGAGCCGGTGGAGACCTTCATGGCTGAGGGACGCAAGGTTTCGGAATACCAGCGGCAATATATAATGGCGGTTCTCGGGGAGTTTAACGACAGGCACCGCTACGCGATAGAGGATAGCTATGGATTTCTTCCCCCGCTCCTCGATCAGAAGGAGTTTTTGTCTTTTGTGGGTGTCGGTCAGGCGTCTTTGCTGCACCTGGCCGAATACGCACACACAAAAATGCTACCTGTCATGAAGGATCATGCCGGAGATCTCAGGGCAAAGCATGGCGGAGCGGGGCCTGAAGAACGTCAGCGAATAGCCGGCATTGTGGGTGAACTGAACCGGCTGGATTCAGAGGCTATCGTTGATGGGTTTCTGCGTCCGTGTCATAATCCTTCCGTTCCGGATCCCAATATACCGCGCGACGGAGAAGATGTGCCGCCTTTGCTGGCTCTGTCACCGCTTGAGCTTCTCGAAGGGCTGAGTCATCTTAATGCCGGTTACAGCATTACGCTTGCCCTGGGTAATCTGAATATTGAGGATGTGATTGAGCTTCTCTATGTTTGCAGGGGAATGATAACACATCTGGAAATATTCAATCTAAAGAATTATGTGACCGGCAGGGAGCCTCACAATGCCGAGATCAGCGCGTTGCAGAGTGCCATAAACGAAGATAACGTTA
>CAZRUU010000086.1:0-6134 GCA_964603235.1 uncultured Syntrophaceae bacterium
CGCTTCATGAGCCACTCATTCAAATCGTCCAGTACCTGTTTTCTCTGTTCCTTCTTCTCATTATATATCTCATGGTAGAGATCCTTGTAAATGTGAAGTGTCTTATCCTCGGAGCCCAGGGTCTCAAAGAAGTTTGCCGATGTGCCTGCATTTGTAAGATGATCATCACCCGCCAGCTGCATCAGTATCGGAATTTTTATCTCCGGGGCCGAATGACCAGCAGCTTTCATGGCGGATAAAAACTCGGTAAACCACCGGGCGCTTACCCGGTTATGAACCAGAGGATCATCCATGTACGCACGAACCACATCTTCATCATGGCTGATCTTCGATACATCCAGATCATTGCCAAAACCGAATGTCGGAAAGAAGGCAGACATGATTTTACCGGCAAACGCCTTGGCAGCCGGTATATCCGAGGTTAAACCAAGCGCGGGTGAAGAAACGATAACACCATCTATCATTTTCGGAAAGCTGGCGACAAACCGAAGCGCGATAAGCCCTCCCAGACTGTGTCCCAGAAGAAAGATCTTTACACCTTCGGGCATTTTGTCTCTTGCAATTTCAACCATTCTGTAGAGCTCGGCAATGTACTGATAAAAGGAGAATACATGACCCTTTATTCCTTCACTCTGTCCATGTCCTCTGTGATCAAGCGCCCATATACTGATACCTTCGGGAACAAGCCGTTCGACAACATTGTCATAGCGCCCGGAATGCTCTCCCAACCCGTGTGCGATCACTAGCCGAGCCTTCTCGGGTTTGGCCTGATATCTCCTGTTGAAAATCTTTATGCCGCTCTCACCTATGAAAATACCCTCATTACAAAAAGGAAATCCGGGCATAGTTACAGTACCTCCTGTTTCCGGGAACATGATCCCAATTCCGACATGTCGGGAGCAAATCGGGTCATGTGCCAATTGAATTACGTGCTCAGCCTCTGAGCAGGATTTCTTCTAACCTGTCCAGAGCTTCTTCCAGTTTCTCGGGTTTGGATCCACCAGCCTGGGCCATGTCGGGACGACCGCCGCCGCTTCCCCCGACAACCGGTGCTATCTCTCCAACTATCTTCCCCGCGTTATAGCGATCCGTAAGATCCTTCGTCACCATACACAGAAGCATAGCCTTATCCCCGACCCTGCTTCCCAGCAGCACAACGCCGGAGGAAATCCTGTCTCTCAACTTATCTCCAAAATCACGAAGGGTCCGGACATCCGGCACATCCACCAAGGTTGCGAGCACCTTAACACCTTTTATTTCCCTTATTTTATCAAGGAGGTCAGAGGAATCCTTCGTCGCCAGTTTCCCCTTCAGTACTTCGACTTCCCCTTCAAGTTCCTTCTGACGCTTCAACAACTTGCCTACTCTCTCCGAAAGATCCAGAGGATTGGTTCTTAGAAGAAGTGCCGAATCCTTCAAAGCCCTTCCCATTTTTTCCACATATCGCACGACCTCCCTTCCGGTCACCGCTTCGATCCTTCTCACACCGGCGGCTATGGATGATTCATGGACAATCTTAAGGAACCCTATGTCACCCGTGCGCAAGACATGCGTGCCGCCACACAGTTCCATACTGTAGTCCCCCATCTGGACAACACGGACATCATCGCCGTACTTCTCGTCAAAGACCGCCGTGGCTCCCGTCTTTATGGCCTCTTCCCGCTCGAGGACACGGGTGTCGACCGGCACATTGCTTCTGATGTAGGCGTTGGCGATACGTTCGACCTCTTCGATCTCGCCGTCTTCGATCTTCGCGAAATGGGTAAAGTCGAAGCGGAGCCTCTCCGCGTTGACAAGGGAACCGGACTGTTTGACATGATCCCCCAGCACCCGCTTCAGCGCCGCTTGGAGAATATGGGTCCCTGAGTGGTTTGCCTCAATGGCCCTACGTATACCCTCGTCCGTCTTCAGTTCAACGGCGTTCCCGACGCTGAAGGTACCTTTCTTGACTTTTCCTATGTGAGTGAACAGATCATCGAGGGGTTTCTGGGTGTCCCACACATCAAAGAAAGCCGAATCTCTTTCAATAATCCCGATATCTCCGACCTGGCCACCGATCTCACCATAGAAGGGGGTCTTTTCGACAAACATCTCGCCCCGCTCCCCTTCGGCAAGGGCATCCACCCTTTTATTGTCCTTCAGGATGGCAACTATCCGCGATGAGGTCTCGGTATTCCCCTCATATCCGACAAACTCCGTTTTTATTCCATCCATGGAAAGTTTCCGGTACACACCGGCAACTTCTTTTTCACCACTGCCCTTCCAAGCATCTCTCGCCTTTTGCCTCTGGGCCTCCATGCATTTTTCAAACCCCTCCATATCCAACGACATTCCGCACGGTTTGGCAGCGTCTCCGGTCAGATCAGTAGGAAAGCCGAAGGTGTCGTAGAGTTTAAAAACTATGTCTCCTGGGATTGCGTCATCTCCCCTCTCTTTCAAAGACGCTATTTCGTCATTTAATATACGAAGACCGGCATCCAGTGTTTCCATGAAGCGCTGTTCCTCATTGATGACCACCTTTCTCACATAAGATTCCTTGTCAAGAAGTTCCGGGTAGTAGTCCTTCAATTCTGCAATAACCACCGGAACCATGTCATGCAGAAAGGGCTTGTCAAGACCGAGAAGCTTTCCATGCCGGGCGGCTCTTCTCAGTATCCTCCGGAGAACGTAACCTCTCCCTTCATTACTCGGAAGAACCCCGTCACTTATAAGAAAGGTTATGGCCCTGCAGTGATCAGCTATAACCCTGATAGATATATCGTCATCTTCGTTGTTCTTGTATTTTCTGCCGCATATACCCTCAATGTGCAGTATAATGTTCCTGAAAAGATCGCAATCATAGTTGCTGACTACTCCCTGCATAACAGCCGCCAGCCGTTCAAGCCCCATACCTGTATCTATGTTGGGTTTCGGCAACGGTTTCAACACCCCAGATTCGTCTCTGTCATACTGTGTAAAGACAAGGTTCCATATCTCCACATAGCGACCGCAATCACACTCCAGGTTGCATTCAGGTCTTCCGCATCCAACATCTTCACCGAGATCGTAGTATATCTCCGAACATGGACCGCATGGCCCGGTATCTCCCATCATCCAGAAGTTATCCTTTTCCCCCATACGCACGATGCGTTCCGACGGCACCCCTACCTTTTTGTTCCATATCTCAAAGGCCTCATCATCATCCCGGAATATACTTACCAACAGCCTGTCTTCGGGAAGACCCATGACATCCGTAAGAAACTCCCACCCCCATGCTATGGCCTCATCCTTGAAGTAGTCACCGAAGGAAAAATTGCCCAGCATTTCAAAAAAGGTGTGATGACGCGCGGTAAATCCAACGTTCTCCAGATCATTGTGTTTCCCCCCGGCCCTGACACACTTCTGCGATGTGGCAGCCCTAGTATAATCGCGCCTCTCCTGGCCCAGGAAAAGGCTCTTAAATTGAACCATCCCTGCATTTGTAAAGAGCAATGTCGGGTCTTCCTTTGGAATAAGCGATGAACTGGCTACAATCACGTGCCCCCGTTCTTTAAAATATTCAAGAAATTTTTTTCTTATCTCACTGCCTGTCATCAATATACATCTCCCCATTCAAGGTTTAAATTGTAAAAAGTCTTTTCGTAGTAAATCCAAGTATTTTGAGCGAAGAAAACTAATTTTTTACAGCCGCGTCAGGGGTCAAGGCTCGCAGGCGTCTTCTTCCATCTCTTTGAACACGTCCAGTATAAGCCCCACAGGAAAGCCCCTGCCTGCGAGGCTCTGCACCAGTCTTCTTTTCCCCTTATATGAAAAGACCTCGTATTCAGATTCCCTGCGAAGCCTTTTCTCAACAAGGTCTCCGATGGCGCGCCTCTCATCTTTCTCTTCTCTTGCCTCAGCGATAGCTCCTTCTATCAGGTAGCGGGGAATCCCTTTCTCGAGAAGGCTTATCTCTATCTTCCTGTCACCCCATAACCTGCTGACGGCGAGGCTTTTCGCCCACTGCGTTGCAAAATTTTTATCGTTCAGATACCCAAGATCGGTAAACCTGTCAACAACCTTCTTGATTATGCTATCGCTGAAACCCTTTTCCGCAAGTTTGGTATGTACTTCTTTTATGCTTCTTCCCCTGTATAACAGATACCGCAGCGCCTTTTGCCTTGCCTTTTCATACAAAGGATCATCGTTCACTATTCTTTTTCCTCTATCTTGTCCTTCTTCAGGCCAAATTTTTCGCAGACCTCATCCATTATTCTGGCTGTTATATCAGGATTATCCTTCAAAAACTGTTTGGTGTTTTCCCTGCCCTGCCCTATCCTCTGCCCTCCGTATGAATACCAGGCGCCCGCTTTCTCAACTATTTCGTTGTCGGATGCCAGATCAAGGAGATCTCCTTCCTTTGAAATGCCCTCTCCGAAGATAATATCAAATTCCGTCTGTCTGAATGGAGGAGCAACCTTGTTTTTCACCACCTTGACCCGTACTCTGTTTCCTATTACATCCTGTCCCTGTTTTATAGCGGAGATCTTGCGTATATCCAGGCGCATGGTTGAATAGAATTTGAGGGCATTTCCCCCGGTAGTTGTCTCCGGATTACCAAAGAATACCCCTATCTTCATACGCAATTGGTTGATAAAGATAACCGTCGTCATGGTCTTGCCTATCGTTCCTGTAAGCTTCCTGAGCGCCTGTGACATCAGTCTCGCCTGAAGTCCCATCTGCGCGTCTCCCATGTCTCCTTCGAGCTCTGAACGCGGCACCAGGGCCGCAACGGAATCTACAACGAGGACATCGAGCGCGCCACTTCTCACCAGCACCTCGGCGATCTCAAGCGCCTGTTCTCCCGTATCAGGCTGAGATATGAGAAGGTCATCCGTATTCACACCGATATTTCTGGCATAAGTCACGTCCAGCGCGTGTTCCGCGTCCACAAACGCCGCGAGGCCACCTGCCTTCTGCGCCTCCGCAATAATCTGAAGCGCAAGGGTAGTCTTCCCTCCTGATTCGGGACCAAATATCTCAATGACCCTTCCCCTGGGAACACCACCAACACCAAGGGCAAGATCAAGGCTTATGGAACCCGTAGATATAGCGGGCACATTCGATATAAATTCCTCTCCGCCCAGCCTCATGATGGACCCCTTTCCAAATTGCTTCTCGATCTGCGTTATAGCCAGCTCCACAGATCTTTCCTTATCTGTATCAGATATCATAGCCACCTCCCTTTACCGGTATAAATTTATACCCTCTGAAAAAATTGATTCAAAATTTAAAATTAACGCCCGCCGAATGGAAAGGTGGCAAGTTTCGTATATACCGCACCACCGGGCTTCAGCTCACTCTCGAAGAGTATAAGCTCCCGCGCATCAAACCGGAATACACCCAGTTCCTCTATTCCTCCAATTAAAGCTTCTACTCCAGAGATTATTCTGACACGTGACTGGGCTCTTCCCAACGTAAGGTGCGGTTTAAATGGTCTTTTTTCTCCCGGAAAACCGCATTCTTCCAGATCTCTTTCAATCGCTACCTGAAGGACCTCCAATCTCTGTACATCTCCGCCTATGCCAAGCCATAATACCCTCGGTTTCTTCAAGCTGGGGAATGCCCCCGGCGAGCCTACATCCAGTCCCATGGGAACAATATCCCTGACGTTTCTTTCGACAACTTCTGAGATACGGTCCACATCATCCTGAAATACATCGCCGAAGAACTTCAACGTAAGGTGCATTCCTTCCGGTCTGGTCCACCTTATCCCTTTCAGTTCGGGCATCAGCCTTTCTTTAATACCTTCTATTAGATATTTTATACCCGGTGGAAGTTCTATCGCCAGAAATGTCCTAATGGGTTTTCTGTCATTCATGCCCGCCCTTTTCAAGGTTAGAGCTGATGGATAATTTTACATGCACCGGCATTGTTATGTCAATCTACTCCTCCGATCAGAAACTTCCTCAACATATTCAGAGCTATCTGCGACGACATCTCCTTTATTCTCCTGCGGTCCCATCTGAACAGAAACCTGCGGCATGTGGTGCCCTCCCCGGCGGACAGCGCGATAAAGACAGTCCCTACAGGTTTCTCTTCCGTTCCGCCCGCAGGACCTGCGATACCTGTTGTAGACAGGCCTATATCCGTGCCCGCAAGTTTTTTCACACCCT
>CAZRUU010000087.1:0-6120 GCA_964603235.1 uncultured Syntrophaceae bacterium
CCGATATAGACCGACTGAAAGACATTGAGGAAGATATGAGAATGGTTCTGCCGGAGTGACGGTTCAGCGACACAGTTTCTCTTTCAGCTTCATTATTCTCGCGCAGGATTCATCTATTCTCCCGGCAGGTATCTTCCCCTCTCGCACCAGCTTTTCTATTATCGTGATGGCCCGCGAGGCTATATCCTCTTCGAAAACGGAGTTATTGGCAAACACGAGGATATCAACACCGGCAAGGATCGCTCTTTCTATCGCTGTTTCGAGTCCATAATGTTGCCGTATCGCGTTCATCTGCATATCATCGGAGACGACAACTCCCGCATATCCCATATTTCCGCGAAGAATTCCCCCTGTCACCCTGGATGAAAGTGTGGCAGGCCATACGGGATCAAGCTTTTCGTTGAAGATATGGGCTGTCATGACCATGTCACATTTTCCGGACCTTACAATATCCTCGAAGGGTATCAACTCTTCAGTGGACCATGTGTCTGTTATATCGACAAAACCTTTATGTGAATCATTGAGGGAACTCCCATGGCCGGGGAAGTGTTTTATGGCGGAAAGAACGCCATGGTTGTGCAGAGAATCAATAACTATAAGCGCGTGCCTGGTCACAACCGCCGGATCGGCGGAAAAACTCCGCTCCAGTCTCCCGATCACCGGATTATCAGGATTGACATTGAGATCCACAACGGGTGCAAAATTCAAGTTTACTCCCAGTCCGGTCAATGCTTCAGCTATCGCATCCGCGTATCTTTTTGTTGTCTCAACACTGTTCAGCGATCCGAGATACTGCGCTGATACGGAAGTGGGAAAACCGAATTTTTCCTTCAGACGGCATACCTTTCCTCCTTCCTGATCGATCGCGATAAAAAGGGGAACAGAGGCTGCTTTCTGCAGATCGGCCACAAGGGTTTTCACCTGTTGCGGAGAGCTGATATTTCTGACGGGGGAACCTGACGGAACATCATAATCAAACAGTATAACGCCCCCGATTCTTCTCTTCCTGATATCCTGCATTATCGGGGACCGGCTATCCACTTCAAGGCCTCTGAATCCGATCATCAGCATCTGCCCTGCCTTTGCCCCGATACCTGTTTCCGGCTCATCCGCAGGGGAAGAGATGGGCAGCACCAGCATTCCGAAGACTGCCAGGGCAACGCATACCATCACCGGGTGGATCAATTTTTCCCATCTGTGCCGGAAAATATCAGCTTTCATAAAGACCCTGATTATATATTGAAAGGACTAAAGAAAATAAGGAGTTGCCAATGGGACAACGGGAATCACCACATCTGTCTGCAAGCTTTTTGCTGACAGGTTAGCCATATTCATACAGCAGAGGATTTAAGAGCTTCGGTCTGATAGTGGGTGTTGAGGGCGTCAATAATAGTGTCGATATCCCCATCAATGATATTTTCCAGATTGTACATGGTAAGCCCGATCCTGTGGTCTGTCATCCGTCCCTGGGGAAAGTTATAGGTTCTTATCCTTTGGCTTCTGTCTCCGCTTCCCACCTGCTGTTTCCTTGTCTCGGAGATCGCGGCGTTCTGTTCTTCGCTTATCTGTTCAAAAAGCCTGGCCCGGAGTACCTTGAGGGCCTTTGCCTTGTTCTTATGCTGCGATTTCTCGTCCTGGCAGGTCACCACAAGTCCTGTCGGAAGATGAGTGATCCTTACAGCGGAATCTGTGGTGTTGACGCTCTGTCCTCCGTGGCCTGTGGAACGATAGACATCTATCCTAAGATCATTAGGATCAATGCTCACTTCCACTTCTTCCGCTTCAGGGAGAACTGCCACCGTCACAGCGGATGTATGGATTCTTCCCTGTGTCTCGGTAACGGGGACTCTCTGTACGCGGTGAACACCGCTTTCGTATTTCAGCCTGCTGTACGCGCCATTTCCCTCGATAAGCAGTATGACTTCCTTAAAGCCTCCCACGCCTCCGGACAGACTGGAGCTTATAATCTCCTCTTTCCAGTTATATCTCTCCGCATACCGGGTATACATCCTGAAAAGATCTCCGGCAAAAAGTCCGGCTTCATCTCCTCCTGTACCGGCCCTTATTTCCAGAAATACATTTCTTTCATCATTAGGATCTGTCGGGAGCAGAAGGACTTTCAACTCTTCTTCCAGAACCTGCAACTTTTCCCTCAGCTGGGGAAGTTCCTCTTTCGCCAATTCCCGCAGTCCTTCATCTCCATCTTTGAGAAGGTCTTTATTGTCCTCAATCTGGGATTTTATATTTCCATATGCTCTGTAGGCCTGCACGATATCGGAAATGTTGGCATGCTCTTTGGCATACTTCCGATATTCACCATAATTGCCGATTACATCGGGATCGCTCAACAATTCTTCCAGATCCTGATATCTTTTCTCGATTTCCCCGAGCTTTGTCAGCATATTATCCTTCCCGGATTGACGGTGATTTACTTCAGAGGAGGGAATGGCTCTAAAAGAACGGCCCTTCCGGGCCGTAAGACGCCTGATAAAAAGTAGCTGTTCATGTTCGCAAAGGCACAAAGGGGAGGTGGGGGCACCTTATCGCAAAAACAAAACCGCTTTGTGCCTGATTAGCTATGGTTGCTACTTTTCAAGGTTGGAATATCTGCGATTGAACTTCTCTATCCTTCCAGCGGTATCCATTATTTTCTGTTTTCCGGTAAAAAACGGGTGACACTTAGAGCATATCTCAACCTTGATATCTCCTTTGGTGGATCTGGTTTCAATAATATTTCCGCAGACACATGTCACTTTCGATTCCTTATATTCCGGGTGAATATTTTTTTTCATGATTTCTGTCAGCCTCCTTCAGTGTTGAAAAAATGATATTATATCCATATCAAAACGAGTTTCAAGTAAATAATTTCTAACTCACTGATTCATGGATTTAAAAAATTCCTTGTTGGTGCTTGTCCTTTTTATTTTATCAATGATAAATTCCATGGCATCCACGGGGTTCATCTCCTGCAATAGTCTTCTCAGGATCCATATTCTATTCAGATTTTTCTTCTCGATCAGCATTTCTTCTTTTCTTGTGCCGGAATGGACAAGATCAAACGAAGGAAAGATTCTCCTGTCGGAGATTCTTCTGTCGAGATGTAGTTCCATGTTTCCTGTGCCTTTGAACTCTTCAAAAATAACTTCATCCATCCGGCTTCCGGTATCGATAAGGGCCGTAGAAATTATTGTGAGACTGCCGCCCCCTTCAATATTCCTCGCGGCGCCGAAAAATCTCTTAGGCTTATGCAGAGCATTGGAATCAACGCCGCCGGAGAGTACCTTCCCGCTGGGCGGCACAACTGAATTATAGGCTCTGGCAAGTCTGGTAATGCTATCCAGGAGTATAATAACATCTCTATTATGTTCTACCAGGCGTTTAGCTTTTTCGAGAACCATCTCCGCAATCTGGACGTGCCGTGTGGCGGTTTCATCAAAGGTTGAAGAGATAACTTCGCCGGAAACGCTTCTTTCCATGTCTGTCACTTCTTCAGGACGTTCATCTATCAGAAGAACCATCAGGATAGCATCTTCATGATTTGCGGTAATACTGTTGGCGATATCTTTCAAAAGGACTGTCTTCCCTGTTCTGGGTGGCGATACGATAAGACCTCTCTGTCCCTTGCCTATTGGTGTAAAAATATCCATAATTCTTGTTGAATAGTTCTCTGGATCCGATTCCAGCATCCACTTTTCTTCGGGATACAGGGGGGTCAGATTGTCAAAGAGTATCTTGCCCCTGGCTGCCTCCGGAGCCTCAAAATTTATGGATTCTACCTTCAGGAGGGCAAAATACTTCTCTCCCTCTTTCGGAGGTCTCACTTCGCCATATATCGTGTCTCCCGTTCTCATCCCGAATCTACGTATCTGAGAGGGAGAAACATAGATATCATCGGGTCCCGGAAAATAATTGTAACCTACCGATCTGAGGAAACCGAATCCATCAGGAAGTGTTTCGAGGACACCTTCTCCGGTTATGGTACCGTTTTTCTCGGTCTGGGTTTGAAGGACCGCAAAGATGAGATCCTGCCTTTTCATCCCGCTCGCGCCGGCTACGTTAAGCTTTTCCGCCAACGCATTAAGCTCACCTATGGATTTACTTTTGACTTCTGAGATGTTCATATATCTTTCCTTTACTGATGTTCTGGTGTCAGTTCTTATATTTATCCTTCAGGATATGCACGCAGATACTTTCCCCCGATTCAGGCAGGCATTGTATTTTATCTCTTCTAAAACTTATGGGAAGCATAAAAACGGGTTCCGGGCATAAGCCAGAATTTCTTTAAGATGTTAACTTTTTCAAAACCTGAATATTGTCAATCCGGTTGATTGCGTTACAGAACAAATTTTGAATTTATAATGGATTTGGAGCTGCCAAAAGCCCTCAGTATTCAAGGTGTATTCTATAATGTTCTTTTCTTCTCGGTGGCTAATCTGGTCTCTCGAAATGTTTCAAAAGGAAGGGTTTAACACACAACCTCAATGAAACTGCCATTTACATCAAACCAGCGGACATGTCAAGGATTTTTATATGTTGGATCGAACGGACACAATCTATCTCAGCATTATAAAACTCAATTGTCTTCCCGTGCCACCATGCTCCCCCCTGTGTGAAAAAAAGGTGTCCCTTTTACAGGAAGTGCAGATATCAGCGGAAAATATATTTTTCTGGGGAACACCCGCGTCAAGCAACAGGGATCTGTTGGCAGCGGGTAGGTCAAACATCCATTTTCCCTTCTTGTTATCTCTTGTTAAGAAAGACTCTTTGTTCCGTTTGTCATCAAAGTGATGGAAAACAGATTCATCAACCTCGTAGCAGCAGGGGCCTATGGCGGGGCCTATAACTGCCAGAATGTCCGTCGGTTTGGAGGCAAAATCCTTAATAAAAGTGTCTACAGCCCTTGCGACAATTCCCAGGGATGTTCCCCTCCATCCCGCGTGCACTGCCCCTATTACCCGCCTTGTGCAGTCGGCAAGTAACACCGGAACGCAATCGGCCGTCTTTATACCAAGAGGAACGCCGGGCATTGTGGAAATAATGCCGTCATATTCGAGCTTTCCACCATGCCGCCAATCCTGCGTCTTTTCATCAACAATCAAAAGCCTGTTTCCATGGATCTGGTTGACAGTAACGAGATTTTGTTCCGGGATGTCAAAGGCGGAGCAGAGTATCTCCCTGTTTTTCAACAGGTGTCCTTCAGCGTCACCCGAACGCGTGCCAAAGTTGAGATTGGACAGCTTTCCCTCGCTTGTGCCGCCCCATCTGGTGCAAAACGCGTGGGTTATAAAATCGCACCCGCCAAGTGCTAGGCATTCCAGATACCGCACGCTGCCTCTCTTGGAAAATCTGAACGCGTCTGATGTACCATATCTCTGATCAGGGTTTTTAAACATTATTTTCGCTATCCCTCAGTTCCTTGCATACCTGAGCCATATCATCTGGAAGAGGAGATGAAAACTCCATGAGATTGCCCGTAACAGGATGATGGAAGCAAAGCTCGCTTGAATGGAGGGCTTGCCTGCGAATCTTCCTCAACGCCACCTGCCGGATATTATCTTTTACCGCTTCGATGATTTTTTTCGAATTACCATAAACAGCGTCCCCTACGACAGGATATCCTGTGGCATTCAGATGCACCCGAATCTGATGCGTCCTGCCTGTCTCAATTCTGACAGAAAGAAGTGTCGCCACCTTGTAGCGTTCCTCCACACTCCAGCGTGTAAGAGATTCCTTACCTCTTCTGCTGTTGGTGGACATTTTTTTCCTGTCCACGGGATGTCTCCCTATAGACAGGTCGATTATTCCCTCTTCTTCCTTCATGTCGCCATGCACAAGAACCCTGTAGATTTTTTTGACGAGATGTTCTTTGAACTGTTTCGCCAGCCCTATGTGAGGTCTATCCGACTTTGCGACCACCATGAGTCCCGATGTGTTTTTGTCCAAGCGATGTACTATGCCGGGTCTTTTAACGCCGCCAATGCCGGAAAGGTCCCCGCAATGAAACAGGAGTGCATTAACAAGTGTGCCGCTGCGGTTTCCCGCCGCCGGATGGACGACCATTCCGCATGGCTTGTTCACCACAAGGATGTGCGCATCTTCATAGATGATGTCAAGTGGTAT